>JAFIGA010000216.1 GCA_020831715.1 Leptospira sp.
GGGAAGCTAATGTCGACGTTTTAATTGTGTGCCCCGGGTATATCAAAACCCAAGTATCCGTCAATGCATTGGTAGGCGATGGAAAATCCCAAGGAACCATGGATGAAGCTCAGGCTAAGGGAATACCCGCCGATATATGTGCTCGAAAAATCTTAAAAGCAATGGCAAAAAACAAAGAAGAAGTAATCATTTCCGGTTTAAGGGAGAGATTTGCAGTTTATGTGAAACGAATTTTTCCATCCCTTCTCTCTCGAATTTTACGAAATGCTAAGGTAACTTAATTTTTTAGACAAAGCTTTCAAAGATCGTCCGGTTTTGGCAAAAATTAAACTTTTTTTAGGTTTTGCAAAAAAAATTCTTGTACTTTTGTTCAACCTTCCGAAAAATGAGACATAACTTTTTCCAAAGGTTGGAGCTACAAAAATGCCTGAATTTTTACAGAAAATCCTCGATCAAACCAAAGAACTATTCCAGAAATTGGATACGACCAAGAAGGCAATCTTAGGAGGAGTCGTTGCCGTCATCATCGCTTCGGTGATCATTTTGGCAAATTTTTCCTCTCAGCGTAATAAGGTTGTGCTCTTCCAAGATTTAGCATCCAAGGATTTTTCTGAAGTGACCAAGAAATTGGATGCTTTAGGCTATGACTACTCTAGCTCCGACACCTCACTCATCACGGTTGACCCCGATAAAAGGCAAGAAATCATAACAAAGCTGGCTCAAGAAAATCTAATACCTGCTGGGGTGCAAGGCTGGGAATTATTCGACATTGAGAAATTCACCGAAACGCAATTCGACAAGGACATTAAAAAATTCCGAGCGCTAAAAGGTGCGATTGAAAAATCCCTAATGACACTTCGTCCGATTGATAAGGCATTTGTGAACATCGCCATTCCGGAAGCGGAACTGTTTGAATCCAATTCCAGCCCTGTGAAAGCATCCGTAATTTTACACTTCATTCCGGGTGTAGATGAAATATCCAAGAAAGAAATCAAGGGTATTGTGAACCTGGTATCGCGAGCCGTTCCCAAACTAAAACCGGAAAATGTATCAGTGGCAAATGCCGACGGAAAAATCATCAGTGACTTCGAAGAGGATTTGGAAACTGAGAGATTGGAATTACGAATTGTTCAGGAAAAACTAAGAATTGAGGAAGAACAGAGAGTAAAACGCCTTATAGATGTTAGAAATACTCTTAGATGGTTTTTGGGTGGCGAAGATAGAGTGGACATCACTCGTTTCGAGTATCTATTCAACTGGGATAAAGAACAATTTACAGAGAACGAAGTATCTCCCGTGGTGGCAATACCCGATAACCCGGATACGCCCTATTCCGAATTGGAATTGGTGGATGGCTATTCCCTTAAAGTATCCTCGAAAGAAACCAAGGAAAACTTCAACGGAAGAGGTTTTACACCGGATGGACCTGCAGGAACCGAACCTAACATACCTCCCGGATACAAAGACACAGACTATCAAAAAGCTGAATATTCCAAAAATGAAAACATCAATAACTATGAATTCAACAAGAAAATCAAGGAAGTAAAGAAACAGCCCTGGAAGATCGACAAACTTTCTTTATCTGTTGTAGTGGATGGAACTTGGACTAGAAAAGAAAAGGAAGATGGAACAGGCTACGAAAGAACTTACACTCCTGTATCGGAAGAAGATCTGCGATTGATTCGTCAGAATTTGCAATCGGCAATTGGCTTCAACCGCGCAAGAGGAGACCAGATTTCTGTAGTCACCATTCCAAAAGATAGAAGCGAACAATTTAGATTGGAAGATGAAGAGTATGCAAGACAGCGTGCAATTCGTCAGATGATCATCGCTTCTCTAATTATATTAATCGTTTTTATTATTGCGATTCTTATCTACAGAGCTATCAAGAAAGAAATTGCCAGAAGAAGAAGACTCAGAGAAGAAGAACTAGCCGCTCAACAGCAAATGATGAGAGAAGCCGCCCTTCGAGTTATGGATGAGGGTGGAGCCGAAGTAGAGCTATCCTTGGATGAAAAACTCCGAAGAGAACTCCTCGAAAATGCAATCAACTTAGCGAAAGAAAAACCGGAAGATGTGGCGCAACTTCTCCGAACTTGGCTCTCGGAAGAAGAGGCTAACTAATGAAGGGAAGCACAAAAGCTACCTCCATATACAAATTATTAGGCGAAGATCTCCCCATGGAGGTCTTCGACCATTTGACCCAAGAGGAAATAGAAAAGTTCATTCTCAAGCTGAGCAACAAAACAAGTCTGAGCAAAAGTCAGGAGGCTGGGCTTTTGAAGGAATTTGTTGATTCCTTGAGGAAGAAACCAGTTTTTGCATCCAAACAGACAAAACCGTCATTTGCCCCGACACAGGCACAGGCAGTGAGTCGGCAGGAAACGGTAGATGATTATTTAGCCTCAACATCAATCGAAGAAGAATTCATTCTTGCAGAGATTGAAAAACTTTTGGAAGAACAATCATCAATCCAAGATAACACAGATTTAGAGATATTAGAAAATCTACCGGCAAGTCGCATATCTCAGATCATTGTGGATGAGCCGGCATCCATCATTGCACAGATTTTATTTTTTACACCCAACAAAACCGCACAAATTGTAATTTCAGATCTTCCGAAAAAGCTAAAAGAAGATGTAATCATTGCAATGGGTGAGTTGGATTTTCATTCCCAAGAATTGAGAGATGAATTATCACGATTTCTATCCTTTAAGATGTCTCTTTCCCAATCCAAAAACAATTCTGCATTCCAAAAAATCAGAGGTAGAAAGGGAAAAAAAGCCGCTGAAATATTAAATGTGATGAATCCGGGGGAATCCCGAGAAATTCTTTCTAAAATACAGAAAAAACGACCGCAATTTGCCGAAAATATAATTGAACACTATTATAGTTTTCGAGATCTTCTACTTCTAGGCAGGAAATCGCTTTCTGATTTTCTGGGCGGGTTCCATCCTATTGTAGTGGCAACGGCACTAAAAGGAATTGAAATTCTTCTAAAAGAGGAAATTTTAAATAGCATTGAGCCTTGGATAGCCAAAGAAATCCGTTTAGAATGCGACTCTTTGGGCTCTGTCTCTTTGGCAGAAATCGAAGAATCCCATCTAGGAATACTGGACCGGCTCAGAGAAGAATTAGAAGAGGGAAGATTGAAACTTTGGCGTTGGCGGTAGATTAAATTATGGCAAAACTTGTTTTCAAACCCATTCAAATTGCGGATATTCACGACGAAGTCGAGATCAATATACCGGACAAGTACAAAAAGTACCATCGCGATGAAGATGCGGAAGAATTCGAAGTTGACCAAGAAGGAAATATCATTGAGCAGTACCAAGGTCCTTCCATTGAAGAAATCGAGGCAGAACTCAATCGCTATAGACAAGAGACAGAAGAGCAAGTAAAACAACTTCTCGATGATGCAAAAAAGAAATCCAAAGAAATAGAAGATGAAGGCAGAACCAAAGCCTTCCAAATGATCCAAGATTCCAAAGAGAAGATCAAATTAGAAGAAGACAGTGGACGAGCCAAAGCGGATCAGATTCTGGATCGCGCCAAAATGGAAGTCGAGAGAATGATCAAGGAAGCCGAAATGAAGGTTGCCGAGATCGAACACGAAGCCTACCAGAAAGGCTATGACGCAGGAAGAGAAGTTGGTTTCAAGAAAGGTCAAGGTGAAGTCCGAAGATTGATTGATCGATTGGGTACTATTGTTGGTAAGGCAATTGATATTCGAGAAGAAATTTTAGCCGCATCGGAAAAGCAAATGGTTGAGATGATTCTCATCATAGCCAGAAAAGTAATCAAAGATGAAATCATTGAAAGAAAAGAAATTGTCCTCAATAATATTAGAGAAGCACTCAAACGTATCAAAGATAGGGACAGAGTGGACATTAGAGTGAACTTCCAAGACTTGGAACTTACAACTCAGCATAAAGACGAGTTGATAAAATTAATGGAATCTCTCAGAAAAGTGAACATTTACGAAGACTCTAGGGTTGACAGAGGCGGGGTGATTATAGAGACTGATGTTGGAGCTATTGATGCGCGAATCTCCACTCAGTTGAAAGAGATTGAGGAAGCTATCCGCAATGCCGAACCTATATGACATTTATCCGAAAGAATATATCGATTAGAACAGCTTTTGTATTTTGTTTTCTATCTATTTCCTTTTTTGTAACTTCTATCCAAGCCCAATCCATTAAGGCATGTGGAAGCACTATTTATGATCTAAATAGGGAAGAAATTCGCCTAGAATCTAATTGGAAATTCAGAAAGGGTGATAATTTAGATTGGAAAGAAATTCAAGTAGAAGAAGCTTTTTGGATTTTTCGAAATATCCCGGATTATGGCATCAGCAAGACAGACAATATTTCAGGGTACCATTGGTACAGATGCTCTATCAATCTTCCGGAGAATTTTATACCACCCAAAGAACCTCTTGGAATTCGTATTGGTAAGATCCGTGATATCGATGAAACTTTTTTCAATGGAAAGTTGATTGGCAAGACCGGTGCATTAGTTCCTGTTATGCAACCGGATTTTCATAAGGAGAGAATCTATTCCCTACCGAGTGATCTATGGATTCCCGGTGAAAATGTGATCGCAATTCGCGTATACGCTTCGGGTTTTCAGCAAGGACTAAAGAAAGCACCGATCATAACAACAGAAAAAGAACTCATCCAATCCAATCACAGAGAGAATTCGTTAGCTGTTGGATTTGGTCATATTTTTATTCTTATGGGAATTTATTTCCTAATGGGTGCATTTATACGTGGTTTGCGCAGAGAAAATACTTTCTTTGGATTATTTTCCATATCCATTGGGCTTTATACTCTCGTTAGATCTCAATACCGCTATGAACTATTTGATTCTTTTGTAGCTAGTTATACATTTGAATTAATGATTTTGATTCCCTTGCCTATTTTGTTTATAAACTTTTTAATTTTTCATTTGGATGAGAAGAGAAACTATTTAGTTTTGTTGAATGAAGCAATTCTTGGAGTTTTGTTCTTAACAACTCCCTTTGTGAATACAATCAAAGGTTGGAATTTAATCATTCAGATTTTCAATTACTCCCTACCCCTTTCCTTAATTATAACCGGATTTTATATTTATAGAAACTACAAAAATAACTTCCATAAACTTAAATTTATTCTTATTGGTCTTGTCGGACTGTTTCCGACCATCATTATTGATTCTCTTACAGCAATAGAAGTAATTTCCATGGAAGGAACTATTTATTTTGGTTTTTTCTTTTTTCTTATCTTGATTTCCGTTCAACTTTCCGAGGAGATGCTTTCCAGCTTACAAAAGTTCATTGCACTAGAATCGGAATTGATACGAATGGAAAAAATCAAGACCGGATTTTTACTGAATATTTCCAGTGAATTCAAGAATGGGATCGAGAAAATTTCAGAAACAATTTCTAAACTAAAAAGTAAATCCAAGACTGCCGATAAAAAGCACCTTGAAAGCTTGGATGCATTGGTAAGCACAACAATTTCCATGATTGATGAAGCTGTTCTTCTTCGCAAGTTGGATGAAAATGATTATTTCTTGGAAAACTCGACTTTCGATGCGGGTGAATTAATCAAGAATTGTCTTCACACTGTAG
Organism: Leptospira sp.; assembly: GCA_020831715.1. Taxonomy (GTDB): domain Bacteria; phylum Spirochaetota; class Leptospiria; order Leptospirales; family Leptospiraceae. The sequence continues at coordinate 5,615 of JAFIGA010000216.1, forward strand.
AAAGAAAGATGGATCAGAAAAGAAGAAATTTATTTATCAATATATTTCCTGAACCAGCAGTGGTTCATACAGACAGGCTACTATTCACTGCTATTGTTCGCAACCTAATAGAAAACGCATTCCAATATACGGACAAAACTGTAAGAGTAGATATAGAGTTCCAACTCAAACCAAACGAATTTAGTTTTTCGGTTTCTGATGAAGGAATAGGCATGAGCATATTCGAACAAGAAAATCTATTTAAAAAATTTGTTCGAGGAGAGAAAGACAATCATATACCGGGTGCGGGCATCGGATTAACCCTCTGTAAACAAGCAGCAATGTATATGGGCGGAGACATTCGAGTAAAATCATCCGAAGGAATGGGATCTATTTTTACCATTACCGCTCCGATAGGAAAATGAAAAATATGAACCATTTTAAAAAATATTCTCTAATTCTTGTATTGATTCTTGGGAGTTTTGTTTCCTGCACGGGTTCTTCCGATAGCACTGACAAAGTAGACTTATCGGGATTGGATTGGGCTATTTCCCTATCTGACAGAGAAGAATACGCACTTCCCGAAGTATCGCACTCAGAATGGGAAACAGTTACCCTCCCCGGCAATATAAATTTTCATATGAAGGGTTCAGATGGAACTGTCTGGCTTCGTAAAACTTTTGACTACAACTCTGAATTCATCCAAGGTAATCCTGCCATATATTTGGGTCGTGTTTACGAAGAAGACCAAGTATATATCAATGGTGTATTGATTGGTGAAAATGGTGGAAGAAATGTCAACTTCGGAAGAAAGAGAATATATCCTATACCTCACTCAGCAATCCAACAAGGCGAAAACCTTATAGCAATTAGACTTTCTTCCGGTCTATCGGGAACGGCAGGAATCATGAGTTCTCCCGTTGCCATCTATCCCGTGAATGTTGCTTACGATAAAGAGTGGAAAGAAGCCACACAAGACTTTATTTACATCACTTTTTTCTTTTTCATAGCCTTGTTCTATCTTCTAAATTACATAAGGATGAAGGATAACAAGGAATATCTGAGCTTTAGTTTATTCGCATTTTTTTACTGTTTCTATGAGTTCTCAAGAAATGACTATAAATTTCATATTATCGATAATTTTATGATTTTTAAGTATTTGGAATATTCGATACTTTTTTTCATTACATACCTATTCATTCGATTTGTTGAGGACTTTTTAAAATTTCCCAGACTTAGTTTTTCGAAAATTTATCTTTTAACTTCAGCCGCATTTGTTCTATTATTTGCAATTGTTCCCAATCATAGATTTTGGTATGCCTTTGTCGGCTATTGGGATATCCACCTCCCCATTGCTCTCGGCTATACAATTTTTCTGACTTATAAAAGAATCAGAGAAAAAACCATCGGAGCCTATGTTCACATACTAGGCTTATTCTATATACTCTACGCAATTATAAAGCAAATCCTAATAGAACGTGGATTTATTTACGCCAATTCCAGTTTGGAGACAGCAGTAATTTTTTACTTCTTTATCATGACTTTGGCGCTAAGATTGCAATTTCTTTTCATAAAGAGAAATATATTAAAAAGATACGACCAATTAAAAGAAGCAGATAGCTTGAGGGAAAAAGTTTTCAATCATATGGATTTAATGATTTCCGATTCCTTAAGGAAAATGCATGCAATGATATTGGGGTTACTTGAATCCAAAGACAAGAAAGCAAATAAAGAAACCATTAACGAAATTGAATCCATTCAAAATGATCTTACTCCACTCATGGATGATATCATTGAACTATCTCGCCTGGAAGTAATGGAAGAAGTTCCCTTCAAAGCATCTGTTCCTTTTGTGGATTTTATAAAGGAAGTTATTCCTGACAATTCAATCACTTACTCAATTCGAGTGACACCCGATACGATGGTGGAAAATTCTTTGGAGCTTATTAACTCTATTGTAATAAGGTTGATTGATTTTCCGGCAATTAAAGAATTCACTCATAATGACCTGATCATTACTCAAGATTTAAAAGGAAATATTCACTTTAGATTTTTATTATTTCATAAAAATCCTAAAATAGCAATTCGTCTCTTCAACGAGTTTTCGACCAAGTCCCATCCAGAAGATACTAACACGGTAAAATGGCAGATAATACAACAAATTGCACGTTTACTGGAAGCCAAATTGGAATATAAAATCATCAAGCGGAAGTATCTAAGAATCGACCTGGGACTGAATGCTATTCCTGCTCCCGTATCCAAACTGGAGGCAGTGAATGAATCGAATATTGCATCTAGTAAAGGCGAACCTGTAACAACAAAAACCAAAAAAGATTGGCGAGATGAGTTGAGAGAAATCAAAGAAAAGCTTTCAAAGCTTTTCAAAAAATCCAAATAGATCTTTTAATTTCATATGAGAATGATCAGGCTGTGGTTTGTTTCCCGGTCTGTCCATTATAAAACTAAAACTGAATCCTGCTGCAAGTGATGCATCCGCTTCTTCTTTTATATCTGTAAAGAATGCAAAATTCTCAGGAGCTATGCCCGTAGCATTACTGATGTTTAGATAACTGGAAGCTTCTTTCTTTCCACCAATAGCTGTGTCGTAATATCCGGAGATGTATTCACTGAGATCTCCAAAGATAGAATATTGAAAGAATAAAATTTGAGCCTGAACAGAACCTGAAGAATAGATAAAATTTTTATAACCTAGAGACTTTGATTTATTCAAGAAATCCGGAACATCCGAAAACAATTCTGCCTTCAAATCTCCCAATTCAAAACCTTCTTTCCAAATTCTGCCTTGAACAGTTTTAAGTGGACCGAATTTTCTGTCTTGACGGATTAGAAATTGAAGATATGCATTCAGCTCCCGAGGATCATCTGCATTTTCTATTCTGGCAAACTCTCCTTCTTTATAATCCTTTTTATTTTCTAATAAGATTTCTTCAACCAATGAATTCTCTAGTGGTTGATTTCTTAAAAAATCCAACATTCTTTCAGTAGAATAAGGAAATAACACCTCATGAACAAAGGAGATAGGACCGACCGTTCCTTCTATGTCCAAAAGTATACCATCTATTTTTTTAGCCATTGATCAACTCCTCATGCATTCTTTTTTCATCTTTTTCGTAGTTCTTCCAAATCATTATCCAAAACAAACTACAGGGAATCCAAAAAAGAATAGATATGGACAATGCCAGTGCACGATCCGGAGTAAGAGCAAGAATTACAGCTGATAATGCAGGACCCAATCCTTTTCCTAAATCATCCGTAAGGTTATAGATTGAAAATATTGCCGAGCGTCTCTTGGGAACATTAACGTTGATGAGAATGGCTCTTACATTTGCCCCGGTGATAGATATTAAAAAACCTGCAAATACATTCAACAAAATAAAAGGAATTCCCGAGTGAGCAAAATCTCCAGCATAAAGTAAAGCCAAACAAGGAATAATCCCGACAAATGTTGTAGTTCCACAGAGTATAGGCTGGTAGGTCTTCTTTTTATTATACAACCATTGACCAATAATACCACCGAATAGGTTGCCGGAGAACACCCCAATCGCACTAAATGTAAGAAGACCAGCCGACTGAGCCTTCCCTAATCCATAGACATTTTCATAGTAATCCACCAAGAAAACAAAGAAGACGCCCCATGGAACACAACCGGGTATACCTTGTAAGAATACGCCGATGTTAGTATTATTTTTAAAAAGGATTTTAAAATCAGACCATGTGACACGGTGTGCGAGTTCATCCACCACCTCACCTTCAAGCTCTGCTTCCATTCCCCCTCGTTTGGGCTCCTTACAAAACATTGCGTATACTGCAGCAAAAAAGAAAGAAGGAATAGCCATTACGATAAAGGACATTCTCCATCCATCAACAGGATCAGCTTCTCCAAATATACCACCGGCTAACTGACCTATTCCGATTCCCAATGCCATAGCTAAGGAAACGTAGCCTGTAGCAACTGCCCTTGCCTTGGATGTAAAGTAATCTCCCACCAATGAAAATAGAAGAGGAAAAATACCACCCAGCCCAAAGCCACAAAGAGTTCTAAGGATTAAAAATTCGTTGTAGGTTGTGGCATAACCGGTTAAGAGGCAAGGAATTTCTCCCAAAAGCACTGTTGCTATTAGCAATTGCTTTCTGGAAAATCTCTGGGATAGATAACCCATACTCAGAGAAACAGTTCCCCCTAATATAAAAAAAAGTATAGGAACAAGTCCTCCTAAATACCAATCGATATCGGTTTGTTCGGTTATACCAAAAGAAGCGGCAATATTTTTAAGATTAGGTGCAATTAGATTCTGATCGGCAAAAAGAAAGAAACTCATTCCAATAATCATCCAAAAAGCAAGGATTCCTCTGCCACCATGAAGTGCCAGTTCTTCCAAACCAATAAAACGAAGTTTGGATCTTTTCTTGAGAACTTCTTTCGATTTCATTACTTCCGCCTAATTTTAACTATATATTCAGATGCATATTGTATGGAAAATAATAAAGCTAAAATACCAATGACTGCAACCAATGCAGTATCCCATTCCGGTATCAGATCTCCATTCACGATCTCTCTGGATTGCTGGGCAAATTTCGGAACAACCGGTTTTCCACCCTCCAATTTAAATGTAGCTTGCTTGGTTCCTTTATCATATCGAACCATATATGCTTTTAAGCCTTCTGGAATTTCGTCTGTAAGTTCCGTGGGATTGGAGTCAGAACTGACTGTCAATTTCATATCCTGTGGCTTTAAAAAAACCGGGCGCTGTTTTGAATTATCCGAATCTTCAAAAAGTAATGCGTCTGTGAATGTTATAGAATTTTCTGTCCATGGAATAGTATAGGAAATCTGCACTTCCGTATTACCCGGAAGAACAGATCTTTCTACATTTTTTAAGGTATCTGATTTATCTTTAAATTCCATGGGTATTCCCATTTTCGAAGTGCCTTGCGTCCAGGTACCTCTAAGTTCTTTCGCATTAGTTGGAATATAAAAATCCAAACCTTGCGGGCTGGAATAAGATCTGGGAGGATTGGATTTATTCTGAATGATATAGATTTTAAAAACTTGCAAATGATCGGGAGCCTTAACCATTTGAAGCAGGCTACGAGTCTGAATGATTTTCGAATCATTCCCTGATTCAAATATTTCAATAACAATCTCTTGCTTTCTCATTTCCGGAACGGGCGGTATCATTTTGTTATAATTGGCTCCTTTATAAGTTGCCTGCAAGAGAACCGGAATTCCATCGGGCAGATCCAATTTTTCGATAGTAAAGCTACCCTGAAGATTTTTCAATTCTCGAATCGGAAGCATTGCCTCTTTGAGTAGGATAACTCTGAGAGTATCGACCTTACCGATTCCTTGGCTGGTTCCGTTGACCAAGCGAACCTTTAAACTGCTATCTGCCAATAGTGAATTGGAAAGAATTATGGAAAAAAAAGTTAATGAAATAAGAATATTTTTCGTCATCTATAGTAAGATTCCTTTTTTTTTCGATAGTGTCAATAGCAAGATTTAGAAAAAGGATTGACAGGTTTCTTTTTTTATGGGAGAAGTATAATAAGACATAATTTATGAATCCAGGCGAAGTTATTACCCACCATTCTTCGAAAGAAGAAAGAGATTATCTTTTGGAATACCAATCCATAGATATCAATTCCATCCAAAAAGTAGATATTTTAGGTGTTCAAGTAGACAATGTTTCAGTTGATGAGGCAGTTGCTAAAATTGCTCATTGGGTAGATAACAAAGAAGATTTCCGCCATGTTCTATTCATTGACCCACCAAGACTCATGAAACTCCGAAGCGGAAAGATTTTGCATAGGATTACCGATAAAGCTTCCATGATTTTAGCGGAAGGTGCCGGATTGAACTGGGCAACCCAAGGAAAGCTCAAGGCACGGGTTCCGGTCATTGCCCTTCTTATGGATCTTGTTCGACTTGCTGAATTGAAAAATTATACAATTTTCATGCTGGGAGCTCAAGAAAGTGTTATAGAGAGAGTATTTTTTAACCTAACAAGACATTTTCCCAAGCTAAGAATTGTGGGACGGCATGCAGGTCACATGAACAGACAACGTGAGCTCATGGTTAAGGAAGCTATTCGAAAAACAAGCCCGGATATTATACTCTTTGCTCAGGATTTTCCGGAACAAGAGATTTGGATTGAAAACAATACAGGCTTCTTTGGAAAGTCGGTTGTTATTGGAGTGAGTGGAGCATTCGACACCCTATCGGGAAAAGAGAAAAAAGCTCCTGATTCATTCCAGCTAAAAGGATATACTTGGCTTTGGAGAATTATTGCCAGACCTTACAGAATTTTTAGAATGTTTCGAATCTTACAATTCGTATTCATGGTCTTAATTACTAGGATCAAAAACAAAAGGCAAAATAAATAATTTAAGGACAACTCCTAAATTCCCGGATCATTAGACATTTTATTTGGATAATGCAAGCAAACTATCTAGGGTTGGACTCAACCAATCCTCAAGCAGAGGTTGATTTCCCAATCTCTGCTTTTTCATAATCAAATCTTTATTGGAATTGGCAATTTCACTCACGAGTTCTATCTTTCTGGCAATTTCTATTGCTTTCCAATAGGATCGAAGTGCATCTTCCATATTGCCTTGACTCTCATAGACGGCACCCATATTGTTATGAACGGCAACTAATATCTGATAAATTTCCTGATGTCCTTGATCCTCGAACATAACACTTTTAATCATTGCTTCTTTAGCTTCGTAGTCTTCTACAATTTTTTTATAATATCCCAGAGCAGAATTGTATTGCTTGGTATAATAGGATGCATTGCCCATTCCCATTAGGAGCGTTGTGTTATGATACAAATCATCTTCTCCAAGATCGTTCCAACGATTCATCGCATCTTGGAAATTGCCCAACATATAATCGATCCAACCTTCATAATAGATCATTTCTCTTGTCTTTTTTTCGTCTTTGAGGACATGAGGTTTTGTGTTGGCTAATTTAAAAAATTCACTAGATAGATATAAACCTCTTCTTCTACGATTCATCTCAGTATCCGGAATTTTACTCCAAGCTCGTTCAGGATAAATTTTTCTTCCGGGAAATTCTTTAATTTGATCCATTTCCAAAATACCGGAAGCATTGACGTATAGAATTTTCCCTCGGTTAAAGTAAATTCTTCCCGGATCTCCATTCATCAATGTTTCATCCTCATCACGTCTTCCATATTTGTCTTGGAAATCTTTGTACCTTTTTTCCGCACTTTTTAAAAGGTTTTCAGCCTCAGGAAAATCAGATGTTCCCATATAATATTCTGCCATTCTAAGAACTGCAGGATAGTGTGTAACATCATAAGAAGCGGCAAGTTCAAATTGTTTCATTGCCCGAAGTGCTTCATTTTTCTTAAGAAACAATCTTCCTCTTTGGTAGTAGCCTTCCGCATATTTATTTCCCGGTATGGTTTTATCATCCACTGTTTCTTCTTTGCCGAACAAAATAGACAATAAATATGCAGCATTGTCATCAATGTCCATGTCAGTTACCTGATCTTCCGGAGTTACATTGTATCGAACTCTGGTTTCTTCCGGATCCAAATCTATATAAAAAGAGGCGAGCTTACTCAATATAAATAATGATAAGTCCTTCTCTATGCCCAATTTATTTTTAATATTTCTATGATGATTGAGAACAAATTGAGGATTTCCATCTCTTCTCCAAATTTCAATATAGGAACTCAATAATCCACCATGCCCTATAGAATTCTTGGGATAGATCTCCACAATTTTATTATACTCGGATGCGGCTTTGGGAAATTCTTTTCGATTGTAATAAATTTTTGCAATTCCCGCTCTTGCATCTATATTGGATGGCTGATTCGCATCTGTAAAAATTCTCTTAAAATATTCGATTGCCAAGGTATCATTTTTATATGTTTTTGTTTTGGGATCTTCAATAAAATCTCTGGCATGAAAAGAATGGAATCGTCCCAAATTGTTGTAGGTCGTAATATCGTGAATGTCTTCCTTCACCCTAGCCACGATATAGGCACCCGGTTTGAGAATTTTTCTTTTTACTCTGTCCTGAGAAGTAAGATGTGTAGCCTTGGTTTTATCCAAGGTAGTGCCCGCAATTTCCATGGATCTATCATCCCATCTTGAATCAGGATGGATACCTATATAAGGAACTTCTGTACGCTCAGACCAGTTTTGAAAGGGAGGCTCTACTTTTCCGAATATTTTTTCGAATGAGTCTTCATAGCGACCTGCCTTCATATAGGCAACTCCGTAGGCATTTAAATATTTGAGACTATGAGGATGAATTTCTTCGCCTTTTACGAAAAATTCTTTTGCCACCCTTAGCAATCTTTTCTTTTCTGTCTCATCCTTTTCGGTGGAATACAATCTAATTGCTTCGAGACCTTCTTCATAATGACCACTGGCTCGCCCCGGAACGATAACATATTTATAAAGACTGATAAAGCTTGCAATGAAGAGTATTGCGGCTGTAGAGAAAATTAGAGTGTTTTTTACTAATTTTCTGCGACGAAGTGCACCCTCTTTTGTATAAATCGGGTTGGTTGAAATAATGGGAACACCATCATCCGAATAAGCCCTACTAGTGTCTCGAAGAGGAACTTCTTCTCCCAATACACTCGATAGATAAGCAGCAACATCTTCCGGAGGTTGCTCGTGTTTTATAATTTCTATTAATTCTTTTTGATTGATAACAGGAATTCTATTATTTACAATAGAATCAATTACCTGTCTTCTTAATTTTGGAGGATACTTAACAATCTCTCTTTGTATGATGGCTAGATCTTCATCGGTAAGCCCATCTTCTACAGACCCCTCTTCCTCCTCCATAAGACTGGACAATTCGTCCTCAAGAACACCATCACCTACCGGTAGCCCCGATGATGTTTCTCCAATTTCATCGAGATCCGGTGGCTCTAAGTCATCAAATGAAGATTCCATTCCACCAATATCATCAAAACTAGGAGGCTCTAAATCCGATACAGGTTCATCAAAGCCGGAGTCTTCCATTGGAGCAGAAGCTAGGTCAACGCCTAGATCACCAAATGGATCTTCTGCGGCGCCATCTCCAAAGGAAGTATCTTCCATCCCGGAACCGCCACCCATGTCGGTTCCCAAATCCGAAAAAGGATCTTCCATGGGTTCCGCACCAATTGTATCATCGGCTCCACCCAGATCGGCAAAAGGATCATCATCCAATCCTGCTTCAGGAAGTTTGGTATCCCCAAATAAATCATCCATTTCTGTATTGGAATCCGAATCTTCTGTACTACCTGTAGCGAAATCATCCGAACCAAAATCTGATGTTCCAAAGTCATCGGAACCAAAGTCATCCCCGGTCGATGGAGCCTCTCCACCTAAGTCGGCAAATGGGTCATCAGTTAGATCAGCCGGTTCACCGGATTCACCACCCAGGTCAGAAAATGGATCATCTTCTATTCCGGTTTCCGGAGGTTTTGTCTCTCCAAATAAATCATCGGAGTCAAAATCTGATGCTCCCAACTCATCACCGGTCGATGGAGTTTCTCCACCTAAATCAGCAAATGGGTCATCGCTATCGAAAGCGGGCAACTCTGTTCCTGCGTCGACATTGGTATCTAGGTCGGTGTCAGCAAACACATCATCATCAAGAGAAGGAGCTGCATCATCCGTATTTTTATCATCAGAAGGCTCAGCTAGTAACTCATCTAAATCGATTTCA
>JAFIGA010000228.1 GCA_020831715.1 Leptospira sp.
ATCTACTTGATAAGGGATTCTGAACAAACATATAAAGAATTCTGGCAATAACCGATAAAGCTAAAATGAATAATATAATTGCCTTAAGTGATATATAAGAATGCTGATCCATATTGGCTACCCTCCTGATAAATAGATTTCAACCTACATTATGCAAGTTTCGTGCCAACTAGATCGTCTACTCGGTCAATGTCTTTCAATACGGGAAGTTCTGTGTAAAGTAAATTTTTGCTTTTGATGTTCTGAATTGTCTGTTTTAGAACTCGATTAGAACTCCACTCTACATTTTCGAACACCTCCGGATGGAATTGACGCATACCCAAAAGGTAGTAGCCACCGTCAATGGCGGGTCCGATTGAAATATCACTATCAGCTAACTGGACGAAGCATTCTTGAAGAATAGTGGCAGAAATATCCGGACAATCTGTTCCAATGATAGCGACAGGGAAGGGTTTGTTTTGAGAAAATCCAAAATAAGGTGTTTGACTGAAAATCTCCTCGAAGGCGAGAGACATTTTTTCTCCCAGGTCACCCTTCCCTTGTATATATACTTCAAAGCTATCGGGAATTTCGACTGGATTGCCCTCTTCTTCATTTGGTATGTCCCAAAACCAATGAACATTTCGCACAATACTATTATCCAATGCCTTCCATTGGGCTACAATATCCTTCGTATATATTAGAAGTTTATTGTAGATATCCAGTGCTCTTTCGTCTCCTATGTCTTTGGCAAGGCGGGATTTGACCTTTCCCAATATAGGTCTCTTGGCAAATACAATCAAATTTTGTAAAGAGTGTTCCATTGTCAAACTTGGATTAATCCAAAACTTGGAGCAGATGTTGAAACACGGACTCAGGAGACTGATCTAGCATACAACGAAAATGTTTCTTAGGGCAAATCTTTCCTCCGTGGATGCCACAGGGTCTGCAATCCAATCCATGGATTTCGGCTATGGATAGTTTATCCGAAAGCCCGTAATAGCCAAAATCCGGAACGGTTGCTCCATAAATCAAAACAGTCGGAATATTGAAAGCGGATGCATAGTGAACGGGAGATGAGTCATTGGATACAATTGCCCTTGCCTGAGAAATGATTGCTCCGAGTTCACTCAGTTTTGTCTTGCCGGCAAGATCGATGAGTCGGTCTTTATCTTTGGCATTCTTGCTAAGAACCATTTCGACTATTTTTTGATTGAGAGATACATCATTGGGTGAACCTGTTAAAACCACCGGATACTTTGTCTTCTCTAGTATGAGTGAAATTACTCCGGCAAACCCCTCATCAGAATATCGCTTCGTCTCCCAAAGCGAAGACGGAGCAACCACTATATAATTCTTTTGAATAGAAGTCTCACCATCTGGAATCGATAGATTGTCCAAATGTTTCAAAGACGAAGCAACCAATTCCGGTGAATAATATAAATAGGGTCGTCTCTCGCGCCCTTTCGGATAGTCATCTTTTGAATCAAAAAGAAGAGAAAACAATTTATCGACTTCATGGGAACCCAGTCGCGGACGAGATATTGTTTTTGTATGAAGAAAAGAAAAACCGGACTCTTTGTATCCAATTCTAATTTTAGCACCGGTCAGCCATGCCAAAATTGAAGTGCGAAAGGAAAAGTGAGGAGAATAGACTAAATCGTAATTGTCCTTCTTAAGATCCATGGCAAATCTCCAAAAGAATCTTAAACTCTTCTTTGCCTTCTTCTTGTCCAAGGGGATAATTCTGCGAAGACAAGGGTTGCCTTCCAAAACGGATTCCGTTCCCTTGTTTACAATTAAATCAATATTTGCATGAGGATGGAGATTGGCAACAGCTTGAAAGAATGGTGTGGTCAAAATCAGATCACCCAAGAATGCCGTTTGGATGATGAGTATTTTAGGTGGAGTGTGATTATCTGTCATGAGGAGAATATACAAAAAGACCTGCCGATAAGCAGGTCTTTTTCATCATTAATCTGAAATCAATATCAATCAGAGTAAGCTTTTTTGATCTTGTCAGCGTATTTTTCTGCGATCACATGTCGCTTCATCTTGTGGAGATTGGTCAATTCATCACCCACTTCGAATTGCTTGGTGATCAAGAAGAATGGAGTCACTTGCTCAAAAGATTTGAAACCGGTTTTTGTGCTGTTTAAAGACTTGATCTCTTTCTTGAACAGATCCAAAACTTTTGGATTGGTGCAGAGTGCCTCTTTGTCAGATGCATCGATTCCATTTTCCTTACACCACTCACCCAGTTGGTCAAAATCAGGAACAATCATTGCACCAAGATTTTTTTGATCCTGTCCAATTACCATTACCTGGAATACATAGGGAGATTCAGTGATCTTGTTCTCGATAGGAACCGGTTCCACATTTTCCCCACCCAATAGAACTACTGTATCTTTTGCTCTACCGGTTAGATTTAGAGTATACTTGAAATTCACCATTCCAATATCCCCTGTGTCCATCCAACCATCTTTTAGAACTTTGTTGGTAGCTTCCGGATTCTTGAAGTATCCTTTCATTACCTGTGGTCCACGAACATGGATTACACCTTTTTTACCCAATTTTCCGGAAAGAATTTTCTGATTGGAATCAATATGTGTGAGAACATTTCCCAAATCATCGCGGATCTGAACTTCGGTTCTTGGAGTAACCACACCCACAGTTCCTTGGATGAGTTTCTTAAATGTTCTAACAGAAATCACAGGAGAAGTCTCAGTCATTCCGTAGCCTTCCAATACATTGATACCAATGTCATTGAAAAAAGCATCTACGTGCTTTTGAAGAGCGCCACCACCGGAAACGGAAGCTTTCAACTTGCCACCGGTAGCCTCACGAATCTTGGAAAGAACGATTTTGTCCAAAGTAAAGCTGTTCAGTAATAATCCCAAACCGGCTGGGATATAGAAAACCCAACTGAACTCACCGGCTACAGCAGTCAAAGCCAAGGCAAGAGAAATCAAAGAAACTGTGAATGGTCCGGTTAGTAACAATACAATCAGAGATTTAATCCCTGTAAGTAGAGAAACAATCGGGTTTCGTCCTTCGTAATCAACATGGTTGCCGATTAAAAATCTCTTTGCTGCATTGTAATGCTTGGAGAAGAAATAAGCTAGTTTGAATAGACCTCTTCGAACTCCGGGAGTTTGTTTCGGATCGTTGATTCTGGTGTAGATTCCTGTATAGATGGATTCCCAAAGTCTCGGAGCCGATGCCATGAAGGTAGGCTGAACCTTTTTCATATCATCTCGAAGATCCCTTACATTTGTATAATAAGTGGAAGCTCCGGCAGAGATTGCCATATATTCAAAAACTCTTTCGAATACGTGCCAAATTGGAAGAATCGAAAGCATCTTTTCATTAGGAGTAATATCGATTAATTTTCCGATGATTTCTTTGGTTTGATGGATCATGTTGGAGTGCATGAGCATCACACCTTTGGGAAGACCTGTTGTTCCGGAGGTATAGATCAAAGTAAATAGGTCGTCCGGTTGGATTCCGGCAACTCTTTCTTCTGATTTTTTTGATCCACCTTCTCGGAGTTTTTTTCCTTTTTCGATCAAATCTTTCAGGTGAACAACATCTTTAGCAGTTGATTTAGGATCCATCATGATGATGGTTTTAACACCGCCTAATTGAGATTTGTTTTTATTGAATTTCTCCAACATTTTATCATGCTCAACAAAGGCTACCTTTGCTTCTGAGTGGTTCAAAATGTATACAATTTCGGAGTCTGTGATATCGGTTCCTCTGGGAACATCTGCGGCTCCGGACATGATAATTCCGTAATCTGCAATGATCCATTCCAATCTGTTATCGGCTAACAAAGCAACTTTTTCTTTTGCCGCAATACCCAAATCAATGAGTGCTTCCGCCAAATTTTGTCCGGTTTCATAAAGTTCCTTATAATTTACCGGAACGTAATTCTTTTTATCATCCTTGTAACAGAATGCTGTTTTTTCTCCGTGGATCTCAGATGCCTCACGGAAGAGCTCGGCTAAGTTTGCTGCCATTATCACTATCTCCTTTGTTTAATCTCTACTTTCTTAAATCACCGGATACAAAAATATCCGATGATTTCTTTTTAATCAAGCTCTTTCTAAAATTGCTGAACCTGCAACACCACCACCGGCACAGATCACACCGATCTGTTTCTTTGCGTCCGGAAATTGGTCAAAATTCATGATCATGTTCAAAAGAACTCGAATCCCGGTTGCACCTAAAGGGTGACCTAGTGCCAAAGTTCCCCCATGTGGGTTTACTTTTCCTTCACCATTTGCCTTTTCGATGTCACAACCATAAGACGCCTTTACTTCTCTCATTGTTCCCATAGCAGTGGCTGCAAATGCTTCATGTATTTCAAAATAATCGATTTCGTCAAATTTTGACTTGGTATTCTGAACTGCCGCGTTCATCGCACCAGCCATTCCGACACCCATAATCGATGGATCCACTCCATACATTCCCCAACCGGAAAGGACTGCTTGAACGGGAAGACCCAATTCCTTTGCCTTCTTTTCAGTAGTTACAAAAATTGCACCGGCACCGTCGGAACGAGGACAAGCATTAAAAAGAGTCACAGCCGCTTGGGTTTCGCCTTCTTTAAAGGGCTTGCCAATCCATTCTCCGTATTTGTCGTAGAATTCCTTGATGGACATATACTTGGAGTCAAAAATCACAGAAGCTTTGTCAAATCTTGCCGGATTTTCAACCATGCCTTTCTTGGACATAATGTATTCATCATCTTCCAATTTACCACCATCAGGTAGATCAATGGCAAGTTGGTACGGTCTGTATTTTCCTGCTTCGATTGCATCATGGGCTTTTTTGTAAGACATATAGGCATAGTTGTCTAAATCTTTTTTTGTAAGATTGTATTTCTGAGCAACCACCTCTCCTGTCATTGCCATATTCAGATTTCGAATAGGATCGTTTAATCCTTCGTCAATTGAATCAATTACTTTTACTCCTAACTCGGGAGCTTCCGCCCAGTTCGCATTGATTTTTTCTGCTGTGGACATTTTCGGGCTTTGCTTAGCTCCCGTAAGAACTAGTGCACCTTGGGACATGGATTCCATTCCGAGTGCGAGGTAGAAATCCCCTTCCCCGATAAGAATTCTTCTAGCCGCATCAAATACAGCTTCAAATCCGGATACACAATTGTTCTGAACAGTGATTGCCGTGGCATTGAGAGGGAGATTTGCCCTAACTGAGATCACACGAGCTACATTGGGGGCAAAACACGACTGCCCTATTTCACCTGCGACTACACCACTCACGTTGTCTTTCGAAACGCCAGTTCTTTTGAATATTTCTTCAGTAATCATATAACCTAGATCATATGAAGGGATATTGGCATAAGATTTGCCCGCTTGACCGATGGGTGTGCGAACGCCCCCTGCTAGAACGATTCGATCGTTGTCCCTGGTTTTAAATTCCATATTTGAATCCTTTTGTCATAAAATGAATAGTTTAGCCCAGACTAGGAGAAATACCTAGAATTGACAACAGGTTTTTTACGAAAATATGTCATTCCAGCGATTTCCATGCAGAAATTCGAGCAATTAATCCTTCTAAATCGGATTCTTTGATGCCGTATTGTTTGTATAAAAGAATGCCGGATTTGGAAAAAACAAAAAGTGCAGGAAGCCCTTCTAATTGAAACAAATCCACCAAAACATGGTGCGGATCCAGTAGGCTGCTGTATGACATTCCCAGTTTTTCTGCGTGATCTTGGATGAATTCCGGGCTTTTATTCTGATCAGTATTGATTCCGAGAAAAACAAAATCATTCCCGGTTTTTTCTTTTAGTTTTTCAATTACCGGAACGGATTTGGCACAGGGCTCGCACCATGTAGCCCAGACATCCATTACGACAACACTACCGGAAAAATCTTCCTGTAGATTTACTTCTTCTCCGGACCAATCCAGCAAGGAAAGGTTCGGTAGTTTGTGGACTCCTGTGGACGGTTTTTCATCCTTGCAATTGGTGGCTAAAAAAAAGACTGATAGAATCAGTCCCCATATTACATGTCGCAAATAAATCATCCTTATGAAAAATTATAATTACTTCCTAGATTCCCAAGAAGCATTCCAATACTTTAGACAGCCATTTAGGGCAAAAGGATACTTTTGTGAAACGAGAATGACAGAGCCCTATCTCGAAGAAATACCCATCGCAGTCTTAATTAAGATTCCCACAGAGGATTCTTCAAACTCTGAACTCTTGCAAATCACGGCAAAGTTAAAATGCAAAAATGCACCCAACCGAGAAGAAATCTGTTCTATCCCAACGAACCAGGTTTCATTTCAGGAAGATATCTTGAGCTACCAAGACAATATCAATTTCATAACCATCCAAGCACTCAATCAAGATGAGATCTATCTTGTCTGGGAAAGAATGGAAGAGAGAAAGAAAATCTTCTTCAATGGCAAGATGAGTTCTGCTCCAATCAGTCTCTGGAAGAAGATGACTTCCGGATTATTCTGATAGAATTTGAATAGGAAGAGGTAACAACGTAAGTAAGAATTAGGAAAGTTTTACCCTTAAAACTTATTCTGTTTGCTTCAACAAACACCCCTATTCGACAGGCGGAGCCGGAGTCGAACCCCCTAGCTTGCGCTTCCTTTTGAGAAAGCTCCCCTGAACTTTTTCTTCTAATAGAATAAGAGATTCAGGAGTTTGCCGTTGGCAAAGGGAGTGCCAGGCTAATATGGAAGTTCCTGGCATGGGGGCTCACATTCGTTCGCAGAAGAGGTAACAACCACAGCACCAATTGCTTTGCAATGTAGTGCTGGGCAGGCGGAAGGAAGAATTAGAAGATGTTTTACAGCAGAGGCTTAGAGAGTAATGAAAAATTCACAAAACATAACCATGCAAAGGAGGGGACTCTTTGTCACGGCTCTTTGCACCCCCGAGCAGGCAATCTGACGGGGCAAAGAGTCCCCGATCTTATTTTCCGTTGTTAACTCTTTCTTCTTAATATCAGCGTATATCAAAGGAAACTCACGTATTCTTTGATTGCAGAGTTAAGATCATGGAATGGTTCGTTGTATCCGGTTGCGAGAAGTTTGGTGGTGTCTGCACAGGTATAGTATTGGTATTTTTCCCTGAGAGTCTCGGGCATGTCAACATAGGTAATGCGAACCGGTTTATCGATTGCTTTAAATAAGGCAGTAGCAAGATCATTCCAGGTTTCTGCGATTCCTCTGCCGACATTGTACAGTCCGTAGTGCTTTTCAAAAAGCAAAAAGAGGGAAATCTTCGCGGCATCTTTTACATATAGAAAGTCTCGTTTCTGTTCCCCATCTTTGTATTCTGGTCTATGGGATTTGAAGAGTTTCAATTCCCCGGTTTCCAAGATTTGTTCATATCCTTTTAAAACAAGGGAACGCATATCCCCTTTGTGGTGTTCACCAAAACCAAATACATTGAAGTATTTGAGACCTGTGATTCTATCCAAGATTTTTGTTTTCTGAGCATATAGGTCAAACATATGTTTGGAATAACCATACATATTTAAAGGCTTTAATGTTTGAATCGGATCACGATCATTATAGCCAAATTCCCCTTCTCCATAGGTTGCCGCACTCGAAGCATAGACAAAAGGGATGTTGTTTTTTACAGCTAGATTGGCAAGGAGCTTACTGTATTCATAATTGTTTCGAGTGAGATAGGTAGCATCTTTTTCAGTGGTTGCCGAACAAGCACCTAAGTGCAAAATATGAGTGAAATTCTTTATAAATTCCGGTTCATCCTCCAATTTATACTGAAAATCATCCTTTTCTTGGTAGTCACTGTACCGGAGTCTAGTAAGATTTTTCCATTTGTCATCCATTCCCAGATGATCTACAATATAGATATCATCCATCCCTCGTAGATTCAATTCTTCCACACATGCCGAGCCTATGAGCCCTGCTCCACCGGTAACTAAAATCATTCTGAACCTCTCTTGTGGTATTTTATCAAGAATCGCTTGCTTGTCTAGAAGAAATTCAGGAGTTTGCCGATGGCAAAAAGGGGTGCCAGGCTAATATGGAAGTGCCTGGCATTGGGGTGCTCACATTCGTTCGCAGAAGAATAAACAACGGAAGTAAAGGAATGAATGGCGGAGCCATTCTTTACGGAAGGAAGAATTAGAAAAGTTTCAGGCAAGAAAAGGAAAATGATAATACGGATAGCGGCAAAAACAAAGATCAAAAGTGAAATAGGAATGATATTCTGTCGTAATTTCCCTAACAAAATTAGGCGATGCGTTTGCCATTTGGCATAAAATCTTTAGAATTCACTAGCTCCATCAAATCCCCACCGACACCCATCACAAGGAAGTCGGGTCTTTCGCACAACTGGATAATTGAATCGGAGACATCAAAGCCGGCGAGTATGCCGTAGATTTTTTTCCCTTTATGTTGAGGGAACCATGTAGGAAAGACTTCGATGAGTTGCTGTAGCTGGGAGACATCACTTTCTCGGATTGTGGTCTTTGTGGAATTTAAGAAAACAAAGTTTTTGTAAATTCCAATGGCATCAAATTCTTGGTTACGACCATCTTTTTTCATCTTGATGTTGATCGAGAATTCTTCCAGTTCATAGTCAAATTTTTCCCGTATAATTCGCGGCATGCTAGGGAGAACCAAATCTTCTACAATAGTTCCCAATTTCCTCGACATATCACCAAATTTTTTATTGAGATCCTTTATGTTCAATTGAACTTCATTTTTGAATTCTTTCATCTCGTCCTTGAATCCGCGCATCTCATCTTTAAATTCTTTCATCTCGTCCTTGAATTCGCGCATTTCATCTTTAAATTCTTTCATCTCATCCTTGAATTCACGCATTTCATCCTTGAATTCTTTCATTTCCAATTTGAATTCTTCATTGGAGTTGTAGGCTTTATTGAATTCAATACCGACAGAATGGATAAAATTCTGTAAGGCAATTTCGAGATGATCGACTCTATCTTCAACAGCAGGCATAATTGTATTTTAGATCCGGTAAGAAAGAAAGTCAAGAGGAATTTTTGTCGATTTTGTAAGGGAATGGATTTTTTATATAGCAATGAATGGCGGTGCCATTCTTTACGGAAGGAAGATTAAGGAAAATTGGTATAGTATCCACGTCCAAAATAACTCGTAATTTTCGGAGGTTCCAAAAACCTGGAATCATATGGTGCAACTTGCAGAAAAAACAAGACTATTCCAGGGGAATGGAACCTTCCCAACTCCTATACCGCAGACAGATTGTTCTTCTCGGGATGTTCAAATGTTTCTGGAAAAGATTGTAGAACAGCCGAGCCTTCATGCTAAATTTCTGAATACAATTTCCTTGCTCGAACATATGGGTTCGCGTAAAATTTTAGTATCCCAGTCCCACTCCCGTACTAGCGAATCAGTTCTCCAACATGCCGCAGAAGAAGCAAGGCATGCCTATTTTTTTAAAAAGAAGATCCGGTTGGTTGACCCATCAGTAAGACTCCAATACCAAAAAGAAGATCTATTCCAGGGTGAACGTTCGGCAATCTACTTTCAAAGGTTGGATGCACTCGTAAAAAGAAATCTATCCAAAGAGCCTGAGTTTGACAAACAAAAGAAATCAAGACTCAACTATCTCTATACAACCATTCTCATTGAGATCCGTGCCTTTGATTTTTACCATCTATACAACCAAGTATTGGAGTCCAAATTCATAGGATTTCACCTAAATGGTATTATCAAAGAAGAAGAAGGACACCTAAGTGAAATGATCGCTTCCCTGAATTTGGAAGATCCACGATTTGAAAGTAGGCTCGAGGGATTTCTAATAAAAGAGGGCAAATTCTTTCGAAATTTATTTAGGACATGGAAATCTTCCATTAAAGAATAAATTGTATTATATAGAACGGTCTATATAATTAAGCGCTGAGGAATGAGCTCTGAATGCTAAAATGGAGAGATCTATTTAAAAATATGCCCAAATTTCTTGTCCACTAATTCAACTGTCTTCGGATCCGGGTCGGTTGTAGGAGGAAACCAAGTTTTGAGGCTCGCATCTATGACGATAGGTGGATTTTGAACGACATGGTTTTTAACCACATTGTAGTTACTGTAGATATCACCTGCCGGCTCAAAACGAGTGAAGGTATACCAGATGAAATCATGATCCGAGGCAACTGCTTCGGTTGCATTGTCTG
>JAFIGA010000229.1 GCA_020831715.1 Leptospira sp.
TGTCTTTTTCTTCTCTTGCAAAATGTTCAAAAATTCCGGATTGGGATCAGCGGCAATTATAGTCCAACCTCGACCAACAAATTTGGTGGAAAAATATCCCGAACCGGCACCGATTTCCCATAAAACCGGACTTTTTTGAGAGGCTGAATTATGGGAGGTGGTACTTGCATCAGAATCGATAAGCAATTGATGGATGCGATCCAGGATCAGTTCCGGCTTCTGCCATTTGTCCCTTGCCGGGTCATCAAACCTCCTGGCAAGATCTTTTACATCGGTTTGGTGCATATATTGATTGGCTGAACCGTGGTTGTGTGCATTTCCATGATTGCGGGTATCTTCATTGTTGTTTGAATGAGAGTGCTTGTTGTCTGGATGGTTATGACTTGGATTCGAATGATGGTGCCTATCTCCATCTCCCGGAATGGCGCATTCATAGAATAGAGCAAAACTTATTGTTAATAAAAAGCCGAGAAAGTATGATTGCGAAGGCAGTTGTAAGTTTTTTATTGGTTTGAAAATTTCGGATGATCTCATGATTCCACTATACCCTGGGGAGTATGATCGTCAAGAGGAATTAATTGCACCTACAAGATAGCTCCCGGTTTTCCTTCAAAATAACTGATTGACATATAATACACTTCTGAAAGAATCCAATCGGGAATACTCAAAAGAACCGAACCGGAATCGCTTTCGCCCGGTTCAAATCCTCCACTCGAATCATCGGCGAACACCAATCTACCATTTTCATCAAAAAAAGCGACATATACCTTATAAGAAGTGTTTTCCGTAGTCTCCGGTTTTATTTTATTGATGCGGATTTTTAGGAACAACATAGTCTTCTCTTCTATATGCATTTTGACAGGGTTGATTTCACCAAATACCTGTTCGGAGAATATTTTATGTCCATCAACAGTTTTTATCTTAATCCCGAAATGATAGCCCTTCACATCCAGGCGGTAATCTTTTTGGACCATTTTTCCCGATAATACTTGAGGGAAATCCAAAAGGTTTACTTCATCACTCGAGTCCAAGTCCATTCTTTCCACAGGTTGGAAACTATCTTCCATGGAATTTTCATAGGTGGATAGATAAGAGCTCTGGGCATAGTAATGAACAGGAAAATCCTCTATCAATTCTTTTCCTTTATTTTCGTATTCGGCTAGTGGTTTCCATAAAAATGGTTGTATCCATATATTCTCAAAGTTAAACCAAGTTTCGACGCTATCACCTTTATCCTTTCTTTTCTGGCACTCACTGCCAATGAGAAAACCATCCTTATCCATAATGGCATGTGCCCCAAGATGAAAGTACTTTTTGTTCTCAACCAGACCACCGAATCCTTCAAAATGAGGGATCACTTTCACGCCCGGCATTGATTCTCCTGTAACATTATTCAAAAAGTTTGTATTATCCAAGCGAATCTGAACCAAGGACTGGAAAGGAGTATTGATTCTAAGAATATCTTTTCGAAGATCAAAACCCGTCTCGGGGTGGCTCTCGCAGAGTTCCATGCGAAATTTTGTAAATGTATTGAAATAGATGTCCGAAGTTTGGACATCCACAACTTGCCCGGAAGTCTCAACAACCGACGAACCTCCCAATGATGCACCTCCTGACGACGATCCACCAAGCGTTGTTTTCCCGGTTGCCGTATCGACACTCACTCCTTTTTTGAGGGACTTTCTAAAGTATCCTCTCAGGAATACACCTAATAGGGAAGTGAATATCCCGGCAGGATAAAAGAATCCTCCAAGAACAGCTTTCCATCCATAGGGATCCCAGCCCATCGCATAAGTTGAACCCAACACCAAAGGTACGGCAAGATAATAAGCAAGAAAAGGTTTGGAAAAAAGTAGAATGATTCCGGTAACTTTGAACATTTGTCCCAATTCTCCAAATGCCATCCGGAAGACCTTGGGCATATTTTTAGTTCCACGGATGATTCCGGGAAGAAGAATCAGGAGGAAGAAAGCAAACAGTCCATAGCCCAGTGCCATGAATAATATATTCCAAATAAACAAGAAACGTGCACTGCCTTCTATAGACTCTCCGGAAGTACGACCAACAATGATAAAACCCAAAAAAACTAAAACAGCGATTATATATCCAAACATACCATTTATAGTAATAGGTATTTAAAATTTTGTCAATAGGGTATTTTACTCTATTGGAAAATATTCAAGAAAATTATAAATTAACTCTATTTTCGAAAATCATAATTCAATCATTAAATTTTACCCTTTACTAAATTATACCCTGCACCCCCGACACCAAATAGCAATCCGGTGACGGTTCCCACATCTACTAGGACAGGATCGAGATCTGTTCCCAGGATTCCATCCAAGCAGAATTTTATATAGGAATAGGGAAGATTGGTATAGCCCAATTCACGTAAGACACCATAATGCCAATCGGTAAGAAAGCAATAGCCCCATCCATAGAAGTAGCCCATAACCAACCAGGAGAAAAGAGTAGCACATAACACTATATAATGAATTTTATGAAGTTTCGGAATCATCCAGACAAATAGGTTGATAAAGATGATGAGTCCGTGGAATACGAAGAAAAATAGATTGGCTAAGTTAAGAAAAATCATTGGGATTTGGGAAAAACGATACGTCCAACTTTGTCAATTGTGGCTACCATAATACTATTATACGATAGGAAATACCATTTGTCAATGGAAATAAAATGCTGTTCTATTAGGTATGTGATTGCATTAATAGAAAAAGATTAAGGATTACTTTGCTCATATGAATTCATTTCAACCTTCATCAAAAATATTTATTGAAACAGAGGTTTTCCCATCTCCTGAACCCAAGGGAATACTTGTATTCTTCCCATGCATGAGGGGGAATTTTCGTCGTTACAAATTACCCAGAAATATATTATTGAATGCAGGATACCATTTTGCTTGTTTGAATCCACGTGGTCATGGGCATTCGGAAGGGCTCTTTGAATTTGACACAGCTCTGAAGGATGCCGTGGAATATATCCAATGGCTCTCTGATACGTATCCCGGGCTTCAGATACATGGACTGGGTCATTCGGGCGGGGGCACCGTCATGGCAATGCTTGCCAATAAAATGGATGTCTTAGAACAAGCTTATCTCTGTTCGCCTATCTTGGATACAAGGGCTTCTCTTTTTTCTTTATATGAAGAAAATCGTATCGAAGAATTCATATCTGCTGTTAAGGATTGGAATGGGGAAAATGCTATATTGGAAGAATATCTCCCGAATAGGAAATGGTTGGATATGGATTTCTGGGCTTCTGAAAATCTGAGGGAACGATTCAATGAATATTACAAAAATTTACCATCTCCCCAAGACAAGATCGGGGATTTTCTGGAGAATTTATTTCTACCGGGGTTGGATATCCGAGATGTTTTTTCTCAGAAACCAGAAAAATTCCATTTTTTCCTTCCCGCAGAGGATGTGTGGTTTCCTAAATCTATAACGGAAGATATTGCCCTGAAGAATGGAATTTCTTGTTCCTTAATTCCCAGTGCCAAGGATCATTTTTTCCGGGATGGCTGGAAGTCTGTGGTGGAATGTATAGTCGAAAGTTTAGAAGAAAGGTTGTAATAGAAGAAAACTCAAAACACATCCTTGACGGAAACTTCCAATCCGGATAAGATTTTTGATTGGGCGATTCCATTCTCTTTTCTTCCATCTGGGGTACCAGGGGGCTGGAATCCAAGGGGCTTCCGAGGTAGGTATCCCTCGCCAAAACTTTTTACATTCGAGTCATTTGCGAAAGGTCGAGGTAAATAAGAGAAGAAAAGAATTGCGAGGGATTAAGAGGATTCCCACCCTTTTGCCACCCCGGATAAAGAGGAAAATTTCCGCACGGAGTATGCTTGGTTCACCGAGCTGTCTAGATTTTCAAAATCTGAGTGTGGATAAGCTAGCGGATCTAGACGAAATAAAAAAGTCCTTGCACTACCAACTATAATTGGTAAAAGGAGAATGAGTGATGGAATACCATTTTAAGATACACGAAGAGAACCCTGGCGGTTATTGGGCACAGTGCATAGAAATCCCATCAGCAAAGACCCAAGGGAATTCTCTCCCCGAACTAGACAAAAAAATGCAGGAAGTAATCAATCTGGCATTGGATGATCCAGAAAATTTGGAAGATCTACCTCCTTTTCCCATGAAAATAAAAATTACTAAAGATATAAGAAAAGTTAAAGTGGATCCTAAAATTTCTTTCTCCCTGATACTAAAGAGAGAAAGGTTGAAAAGCAAACTCACGCAAAGAGAAGTAGCCGAGATGTTGGGATTGAAAAATTTATATAGCTATCAGAGATTGGAATCCTCTAGAACAGCGAATCCTCAATTGACTACAATCTCCAAAGTCAAAAAGGTATTTCCCAATGTTCGATTGGAAGAAGTTATCTAAGTTAAAAGTAAATAGTCTGAGCGATGAATCATCCAAGCTCTTCATCTGTACAGATCCAAGGAGATTGAAGAATGGATAAAAAAGTAATAACAAAACTCGAAAATTTGATCCCTATTTTGGAAGAAACCAGAACTCAGTCTTCGAACCGGAGGAAGAGATTTATAATTGGAATCAGTGATATTGTATATTCAAATCCCTAATCTGCCAGCCGATCGAAACCAAGACTCGTTCGGAAACTTTTCCTCGAGTGCCATTTGTAATTTTTCGCTCACGATTGCATTTCCCCTAAGTGTATAGAGATCAAAATCATTGGTTCGGAGGATGGTGGATGGTAGCAAACTGCTCCCGGAACGGGAACTGATTCCATTCTTCTTATTTTCGGATGCCTGAAGATCATACAATTCTTCCGGTGACCTTGGAGGATTGTCAATATTATATTTCCAAAGGTAATACTCAGTTCGAGGTGCATAACCATTTACATCTCTACTGCCAAATTCCGGATAGATTGTTTTCTGTGCCCGGTATATAAAGTTATAGGGAAGAGACCAATCTATCGAATGTAAGAGACTGTCTTTTGTTAGAAGGAAGATGAAATATTTTTCTTTGGATTGGAGTTTCTTGTGTTGGAGTTTTGCCGGATAAAATCTGTGTTCAGGCAAGCGGAATGATTTGAGAACTTCAGACACCTTTTCACTGACAAGTAGAATGGTAAATGCATCCTTGCCACTGTTGCGTGGACCCGAGAGTTCTACTTCCATGATATTTTGGATTCGCTCTTTTCCTTCTTTATAGGTATCGTTAGGAATCAGGATGAACTCGCGTGAAGGATCCGGTGGTAGTTTTTTAACCGGACGGTAGGGATCCCACTCTTCTTTGATTCCCGGAAAAGGGGATTCCGAATGCTCTTCCTTTTCCTCAAACAGGGGAATCAGTCCATATCGGTCATTCCGCATGGGGCTCCAGAAAAACCATTTTCCATGAGAGATAGTATCGGAATTGTTAGAATAGAATAATGAATCAAAAATTTCTTGCAAACTATGTTTTTCCAGAATAGGTTTGCAATGTATCTCGTAGAACTTCTCTTCCAAATGGGAATCGTAATGGTAATTGAGATAGCCATCCAAATCCTGAATGAGATTGGGATCTAAGGGAGTTTCCTTGTAAGCCGAAGTGACCTCCCTAAATTCAAATGGTGGTTCGATGATCACATTGTATTTTTCTGCCCAGGATGGGTCACAATCAGGATGGGTTTCGTAGATGGAGAGTTTTTTCTTATGGTATTTTTGAATCAATGCCTCGGTTGGATAAATCAACTTGCCAAAATGGTCATTGCCTAACATTTCTTTTACGTCAATGCGAGGTTTTACAGCTTCTATGGACTCCAGATCCCAGCGGAATCTATCGTTTTCGTTTCGAACTAAATTTGTCCAATTCCAGAAATACTCGTATTGCAATATCTTCTCTAAATTCCATTCCAAATTTATATTTTTACTTAAGTAAGTCCAATGATTTCTAGAACCCAGTGGATCGTATGGGCTGGTAGAAAATTCGTATTTGTATTTTTCAATCCATTCCCAAGGCATAGGATAGAATTGGCAGACGTAGTGGATGAAAATTTCCGGATACCGATCCAGTATAGCATAACATTTTGTATCTAGCATTAGTTATTTTTAGAACCGTGGAAAATATTTTTCCCAAACTTTTTCATCGCAAGTATAGGATCTTTATCCAATCCCATCAGATATCCCATTCCACCGAAGACCCCAATTAATAGGACAAAGAGATATACCTGCATCCAAATAAATCCGGAGAGCTCTTCACCGGAATTTTTCAAAGCCGAAGGTAACTTATTGAAAGCATGCGCTCCACCTATAATAAGATAGGCGATAATCCCAACCACAAAACCGTATATCACATTATGGGACGATTTACCCATAAGAGCGAGTGCCTCTTTTTGTGGTAGATTTCGTATATCCGCATGAGGATACTTACGGGAAAGAAAATCTACTAGATCGAAAAAACCTTGTTGCCCCTCATAGGCAGAGATTTTGTGAACCTTGTATTTCCCATCGGTTTCTATCCCTACCAAGAGGTGAACTGAATCGGGAAAATTGCGTTTTTGGTGTCTGTCCAATCGCTGGTATTGAAGCGTATTTTGCCAGGTAGGGACTTCTTCGGGTTCTGTCGATTCTTCCTTGGGATTACCGGGATTGTTAGCCTCATGTTCGTATTCTACATAGATGTATTTTACTCCATCTAAGCTGAACTTTTTCATGCTTCGACTCGAATTTTTGTTCAGTGCCGGTTTCCATTGCAAAACATTATCATGGATCTGGACTACTGTATCTACATAAAAAGAAAAAACAAATTCCATAGTATGACTCCTCATCGGATTATTTGGGATATCTCATTATGATTTTCAACTGTTACAGATCAATAAATTTTTTGGGTTAGGCAATGCTATTGTAATAGTCCTAAAAAATCCTTGATAAGAAATTTTAATATGAGATGGTTACATAATAATGAAGGGTCGTGCTAAAAATCATTTATGTTCCAAAAATGATTGCAGAGGGAGTTTGGAAATTTTACCCTCTGAGATGGGTAATTTAATTATTTGTGATTCTTGCTTCGGACATTATATAAGTGAATCAAAAATAATTGAACTTCATGGCAATGATCCATATTCAGCTATTGAAAAAGTCGCGAAGAAGTCAAGTGAATCTTCAATTATTGAATGTATTAAATGTAGATCTAAGATGGTCTGGAGAAATATGCCCTTTCCTAAAAAGGATATTCAAGTAGCAACTTGTAAAATTTGCAATGTTCTTTGGTTTAACAAAGATGATATAGAAGATGCCAAACCATTGGAATGCGATATGGATCGACTTTTTAAAGAAGAAAAAGTGATTGCTATTTTGGAAGAAATGGAAAATGAGAAATTAATTCAAGCCAAACTTGCAGAAGAAAATTTGAATATTTGGCATAGCAATGTGAAAATGAGGTCAAAACAATTAGATCAAATAAATGATTTTAAACAATCGAATGGAGATTTTAATTCTTACCTTTTTGATATTGATTTATCAAATTTTGATATTGATATAAGTTTTGATTAAAAATAGTATTTTATGAATTGTCCGAGATGTAACCAGGAATTGACAGAAAAAAGAGACCATCTAGGGTATCAGAGTTATTGCAATAGCTGCCATGGAACTCTTATTCCTTATATTACAATTTCTCTATTCACTAGATTCCGAATCAGTAGTGCTGGATTCCTGCAATTCTTGCAGAGCTATTTGGTTTGATTGGGAAGAAACTCGAGTAATAACTCAAAATGTAAGTATAAAACAGAACAGAAATCATGCATCTACACCTATTCAAATAGCAAAAAATCTACACAGTAAAGATCTGGATAAAATATTAAATGAGTTACAAAATCTAGAGAGAATAAAAAATCTTAAAACTCATCGGCAATCAGAGTCTGTTCCTCAATCAAAAGAATTATTTTCAGGAAATTATAGAATGATCATAGCTCATATTTTTATAATTATGACTCTATTAAATATAGTTTTTGATATGTCCTTGATGAAGCAATTTTTCGGAATTTTCTTTAGTGTGTGCGTTTCTTATATTGTAGAATTTATCATCTTTAAAATAAAAAAGAGAGTGGGAATTTAATTTAAATAAAAAAATCCATCACAGCCTTCCCCACTGCTTCCACATCTTCAAGCTGGGGATAGTGACCAATCTTGGTGAGATTGACTGTATCCTCTCTTCCGGTTAACTCTACATAACGCTGAACCATGTGGATTCCTGATACAGGATCGGCATTTCCATTGATAAGCCGAATCGGAACCGGAGGATTCACTATGGAATCTACCCATCTCTCCCTGTTCTCTCGTCTCTGTTGGATATAGGACAGTAGTCTATGAATCATTTTATGCCCATTATCGTATTGAATGATCTCCCAAAGTGCATCCAATTCTTCTGGTGAGGGCTGGGTATTCTCACCAAACACAGCAGAGAATGATTTGCCAAATTGCTTCCTTTTAAAAAATGGCATCACAAGAGGAGCAAAGGAACTTGCCATGATCTTCTGAACCAGCCTTGCTCTGTGAGTCTCCGGGAACAGTCCCCCATTTAAGAAAATGACTTTTTGCAATTGAATAGAGTCATAAAAATTCTCGGGGTATCGAGATGGGTCAATAATTTGAGATGGGTCATTAAATCGGGATGGATCGGAATTACCTGAAAGGG
>JAFIGA010000239.1 GCA_020831715.1 Leptospira sp.
AAAAGCATTCAGTTACTTAATCAGTAAAAAAAGAATTTTAATTCCAAAAACCAAACATCCGGTGAGAAATACCAATATACTCGCACCAAAAAATAGCCATTGGAGACTGGAATTTTGAACCATAAAGGATTCTTCAGGATCTGTTGGATTCACAAAAATCTCAGTCTTTTCAGACAAAGAGTCTAGAATTTTCTGCACGTCTTCCCTGCTCATTACCTGCTCTCCGCCCATGAGCTCCATTGAATAGTAATTCTTTCCTTGAAAAAGCTTTCCCTGATAGTCGAATTCATACAACACGTTCACTCTGTATCTTGCTTTGGGTCCGGAAGAAGAAGCATTTTGTTTTTCTCCGATGGACTTATCCAATATACGAGCTTGCACTTTATCGAATTTTTTAACTCTGGAATTCAGCTTCCAAGATTGAACTCCGGCAATGAATGCAAACAGAGAGATAAAGAAAAATAGTATAAATAATAAAGAATACTTAATCATATGATTTCCCTCTACATGAAAGCTGAATCATTTTTTATTTATTCAATAATTTATTTCCAAACAATTCAATAAACGAAAAATAATCACAATTACATTTTTACAAAATTTTCCAGAATCTTTAGTCCCAATTTATCACTTTTCTCCGGATGGAATTGTGCTCCGAATATATTATCCTTTTCCACAACCGCCGGAAAGGATTCTCCGTAATAGTTACAAAATGCACTGACTTCCTTTCGGTCAAAACCGATCGGTCTGTAAGAATGGATAAAATACATGAACGATCCGTCCCCTACTTCGTTTAAGATGCGGGTTCTTTTGGTGGCAATGCTTCGAAGTCGGTTCCAACCCATATGGGGAACCTTCATGTTTTTCTTTTCACGAAATTTACGAATCTGCCCTGTTACCAGCCCCAATCCTTTTACCAACTGACCGGGCTTATCTCTAAGCTCATCCGAATCTTGGAATAGAATTTGGTAGCCTATGCAGATTCCCAGAAGTGGTTTGCCTGCCGCTACATGCTCTTGGATCAACCCAACCATTCCCGACTCTTCCAGATTTGACATTGCTTTAGCGAAGGCACCATCCCCGGGAAGCACAATTTTATCCGCTTGGCGGATCTCTTTCGGATCCTTGGTATATACTACATATTTAGAATATAAAGATAGTGCCTTGAGACAGGAATGGATGTTTCCCATTCCAAAATCCAATACAGCTATCATTCCAAAACACCCTTGGTGGATGGAATGCTTCCTGATGCCTGGCTGTCAATAGCAAGCGCCATGCGAAGAGCTTTGCCCAGTCCCTTGAATATGGACTCATGGATATGGTGTCGATTCTCTCCGTAGTGAACGACAACATGAAGATTCATCTTCGCATTCAGGGCAAATTTTTGCAAAAACTCCAAACTGAGTTCTGCGTCATAGATTCCAAATTTGCCAACCAACTCGGGGCCTGTGTATTTGAAATAGAATCTCCCACCTAGGTCAACCGAAACCGTGGTCATCACTTCGTCCATGGGAATGGTAAAATGCCCATAGCGAAAAATACCTGCCTTGTCGCCCAGAGCTTTGTGGAGCATGCCGCCCATGAGAATTGCCGTGTCTTCCACACTGTGGTGGCAATCGATCCCGATATCGCCGCGAAGCCATAGATCCATGTCCATCATGCCATGCTTGGCGATGTGCGAGAGCATATGCTCAAAAAAAGGAATCTCCGTGTCGAATTTATAATTCCCGGAGCCTCGTGGGTTCAAGCTGAGCTTGATGTCTGTCTCTTGTGTTTTTCGAGATTCTACCATTTGTTTCAGACTAGGATTTGCAGGTCTAGTGTCAAATGTTTTGCTTGTCTCTACGCATTGAAATAGGGAAATGGTAAATAACGAAATTTACCAAAGGAAAACGAATCCAAATGGCATTGACACACCCACAAGACGCCCTTTTTAGCGGCGAAAAGCCCTTCCCTGTAATCCCATACTGCGAGCATTTTGCAGGATCTGAAAAACTCATCACCAAAGCTCTCGAGCTCCAGGCAAAACTCGGTCCGATCTTCGACATCACTATGGACTGCGAAGACGGAGCAGAAACCGGAAAAGAAAAAGAACATGCAGAAATGATTGTTCGCATCCAAAACTCAGAACTGAACAAGTTCAACATGGCAGGAGTTCGAATCCACGACCATTCCAACAAATACTGGAAGCAAGATGTGGACATCGTAGTACCGGGAGCCGGCGAAAAAATCGCTTACATCACTATTCCAAAACCAACCAAAGCAGAACAAGTTGCGGAAATGATTTCCTATATCCAGGAAGCTTGCAAGAAGGCAGGAATCAAAAGAGAAATCCCAATACACGTATTGATTGAAACGCATGGTGCTCTACTTGACGTAGAAAAAATTGCCGCTCTTCCTTGGATGCAAGTTCTTGACTTCGGTCTGATGGACTTTATCTCAGGATACATGGGTGCAATCCCTGCTTCTTGTATGAAGAGTCCCGGACAATTCGACCATGAACTACTTAGAAGAGCCAAGGCGAAAGTTTCCGCTACTGCTATGGCACATGGTGTAATTCCCGCACACAACGTAACTTTGGATCTAAAGAATCAATACCAAACTTACGCGGATGCAAAAAGAGCTCACGAAGAATTTGGTTTCCAAAGAATGTGGTCCATCTACCCAACTCAGATCCAAGCGATTGTGGATGCTATGCAACCTAACTTCTCTGAAGTACAGACCGGTTGTGATATTCTCATCAAAGCTCAAGATGCAAATTGGGGACCCATCCAACACGATGGTGATCTTCATGACAGAGCAACCTATCGTTATTTCTGGAGCTTAATCCAGCACGCAAAAGTGGCAGGTCAGAAACTCCCGGAAGAAGTGACTAAGAGATTCTTTAGCTAGATAACTCTTTTTAGTATAAAAAAGAAGAGTTAGGAACAATGATATTTGCTTGCATGGGCTCGCAAATAACAGGATGTTTTCCACCTTTTTAAAGGTAGAAAACAAAGGATCAAAAGGTTAGGCTTAGCAAGCTAGGGAAATTGGTTCAAAATGAACAGACAGAACTAAATAATGAAATCTTTTATTTGCTGTCATCAAAAAGGCAGCAAATATCCTGTTGCCCTCTGACATCTAAAAGGCAGAGGGCATCTTGTTAAATTCTTCTTGTAAGGGTGTAAAAAAGTAATTGCCAATATCTCTAGAATGTGAATCATTAGTTCCCATGGAATTCATTCTACAAAACCCAAGCATCGAAAACTCAGCAATAGAGGCAAAGATCAGAGAGATCTTTCCCGATTTTAAAATTAAAGTTCCTCCACTCAACAAAAAAATCACTGTTATCCAGAAAGATAGCTGGATTATGTGCCGAGTGATTCGAAAAAAAGAAAAATTGATTATCAAGGGTGAACCAAATACTACGAGCCCTGCCGGTATGGGACTCATAATTGCGGGTGTTCTTGCCGGATTAATTGGAGCCGTTGTTGTGATTGGACTGATGTATGCCATCAATGGAAGTAAGGCTTCCGCATTTGCCAAAGAAGTCCAGGATAAAATACAAGGCAATCTTTAGATTTAATCTAAAACCCGTTTCTTTCTAGGAATCGTTCTCTTCGTAGCATATCCATAACTTGTGTGGATGCAAATAATGAAGAGAAATAATTCCAAAAATAATCAATATCACTGTATATATCCCGATTGATAGATGCATTGAGGTCTGAAGCAAGAAGCTTCATAGTTCCCAATTCATATCCCAAGTCATAAGGATTGGAAGTTGGATCCTCTTCCATTTCTTCATCCAAGTCTACTTCTCGCCAATCAAATGGAAATTCCATAAGTTCGTCCGCTTCTTGTAAAATGAATTCTGCTTCTCCGTTGAAAATTTCTCGAATCTCATCCACTTGATCTTCATAGGACATGAGCACAGGTTTTATCTCCTCACCCAAATACTCCAAAAATTCATCTTGATACTCATCCGTATCTATGAGTGGAATGTATTTATCATTTGTTTCAGCGATTGAATTGGAAACAGAAACGACTCTGTCCATGAGTTCATTTATTTCATCAATGGATAAATTGCTCTCTTCGGAAAGTGTCTGGGCTATGGTTCGAATATGTATCTCATCCGGAGGGGTTTCCATCCAAATATTTCGATTCAGTAAAAAGAAAATATAAAATGGATTGTATTTGGATTCTCTTTCATCCAACCAATCACAAAGCTTAATAAATTTTGTAATAAGTTCTAATTTCATATTGACTGGTTCTATCTAAGTATTCATAAATTAATATTCAAGGAAAATAACACTAGTGCTTAAAGAAATTTTAAATGATCATTTTGATATAATCTGTATCGGATCGGGAATGGGAAGCCTTACTGTGGCAAGTCTTCT
>JAFIGA010000248.1 GCA_020831715.1 Leptospira sp.
TAAATTCTTTTTCACAATTTATAACATTTTTATTTCTAGATAAACATAGATTAATTTCTATGTTTTTCAATTCATTAAGTTTGTAAATTTCGCTATGTAAAATTTCAATTAGATAATCAATATCTTCTCTATTTTCTTCAATCAATGAGAATAAAGATAAGCTTGCTCTTTTTAAAAATTGAAATGCAAGCTTATCATTTCCGTTCTTTTTGGCTAATTCATAGTCTTGGAGATACAATTCATTCGAACGCTTATAGTTCCCACGCAAAAATTGATTGTAAGCAATCTCATTTAATGAGTTTTCCAGGATTATTTTTCCCAAGACCGTATTGTCCATTCCATTATCTTTAATCCATTGGTTTCGGCTTTGGATTAATTCTTCTGTATAAGTGAATTCTTTTTCAATTGTATTGTTTTTGATTTGAATTCCTCTGCTTAATAGATGATTGAATTCCAAAGATAACTCACCCGGTATTTTTCCGTCACCGATGACTCGATTCTTTTCCGGTAGGATTAAATTCCAAATGGAAAGAGAGGGAAATTTAAATCTTTCTCTTCTCGATTCGTAATTTTCGAATGCTTCTTTTAAATATTTATCCGATTCATTGATATTTCCAAGCTTTTGATGGGCTATCGCTAAAGCATTATACAAACTTAAATCTTCAATATATTCCGAGAATCCATTCATGGAAAGTGCCACAGTAAAGGATTGAATTGAATTTTCATAATTTTTAATATTTAATTCCGAAGATCCTTTGATTGCATGGAGCAAAGCTAATTTTCTTTTTGCTTCCGATAATTTAACTAAGCTTTCGAGATTAGGTGAATTGCCGGCTTGGCTGACAGATGGAAAATATTCATTATTGTAATATAAATCTATAGCCTTCTCAAAATGTGGTATGGCAATGGCTTCATTTCCATTGTATATTTCGGTTCGACCAAAATTAAAATGAAAAAGTGCTTCTTTTTTATAATCATTAAATGCTGCTTTTTTGATTACGGATTTAGAAAGAGATTCCGCTATTTCAAAATTCTTTTTGGATTTTTGATAGTTATTCAATAAAAAGAAATTATTTGCCAGATTAACATGAATATCGAATTTAGTTTTATCGTTTGCATTTTTTCCCAAAAATTCCAAAAGTTGATTGAAAAGTTCAACATTCTCCTCTAGATAATTTGTAGGAAATGTAGCTATATAGGCTGACTCGAATTCTTCAATTTCAGCTTCTCCTGATGGATAGCTCGGTCTCTTTTTGGAAATGTCAACATATTGATAGATCCATCCCAATAACATATAAGCATCGGTAAATGTAGGATCTGCGTGAATGATCCAATTCAATTCATATTCTGCTTGCTTTAGCTCTTTCAGGATTTTCTTTTTTTTAGAAAGTGTTAAAGATTGATTGTCTTGCAATTTTTTTTCTAAAAGAACGGCTCTCGAAGTTAATAGATAGGCATAACCATATATAGTTCCCAGATCCAAGTGAGATCTTGCCTTATCTAATTTGGATTCAAAGTATTCCAGTGCTGATTTGGATTCGTCCTTGGAAAACCATTCAGAAAATTGTAAATCTCTAAAATCTCCAAAAGGTTTGGACAGCTCACCGATAATGGGGAGTCCATAGATCCTTGCCAAATTGGTAGTTGTTATGGTATCCAAATCTTTTCCAATGTTCATCTGGTTCAAAATAAAATCTTCTTCGCTTAGATTTTTTTTGAAGGCAAAGTCTATTGTGGAATCTACATATTTTTTCTGGAAATAGGTTCCGTATTTATTATATATCTCTTGGATTGGAATTTTACTTTCTTTTGATAGAGCAAGAATCTCATCATTTTCATTGTATGTGGCAATTGCACTTTTATAGTCACCCTCAATTTCGAACATTCTGGCTCGAGATTCATAAAAGATTAAGGAATCTTCAATTAAGAAATAATCAACGTCTATGCCGGATTCATAATTGTAATTCTTGATAAAATATTCCAATTCTTTTTGTGATTCAATGATTTTCTCCTCGGCTCGATAAATTCTAGATTCGAGTAAATGAGAGATCAAATACACATAAGATTTACTATCTACATTGTGAATATATGATTGTATAAGTTCTAGGCTCTTTTCAAAATGATTGTTTTTATAATGAGCTTCTGCTTGTAAATACTTCAGTAAAGAATAAAGTTCCTTGTTTCGCTGAATTTCTTTTTGTTCCTTCAGTAATAGCGAAATAATTTCAATTCTTTGATTTCTATTGGGAATAGATTTAAACCTATCGATGATATCTTGAATAATAGTTTTATTGTCATATCTAGTTGCATCTTTATTGTTTAGAACTTCAATATAATAATTGGGAATTTTATTCTGAGATCTTTTGAATTCTATGCTTCCAATGTTTTTCTTTAACTCTATAGAATCATAGAAATTTGGATACTCCACCAGAATATTACGATAAGTCCTTTCCGCGTTTAAGTAATCTTTATTTTTAAACTGCATGGAGGCTATTCTGTATTGAATTGCCGACAAAAGTTGTGGATTTACATTTTTATTTCGCTTCCATGATTCATAACTTCCCAATAAGCTGGGAACGGGATTTCTATAATTCCTGAATTCATCATAGCTAAACGCGTAAACATAGGAAAGGGCATATATAGGGTCGTGG
>JAFIGA010000251.1 GCA_020831715.1 Leptospira sp.
TTGAATACTGTATTGGTAGAGGTGGCAAATGCATTGGAGAACAATGATATTGTTCAAGCCGGTGATATTTTGGAGTATGAAATTCCGGATTATTTGGATCGATTCAAACCATTCCTCGATGAGATATTACAAAAAGTCGAAGTGAGTGCTCAGTAATATAGTTTCAGTTTAAACCATGAAGCCTACCGATCATTGACTGATTGGTAGTTTAGCTAATGTTTTTCTTGCCTCTTCTATATCTTTTTGAATCTGATCTCGGAGTTCACCCTGGTTTAAAAACTTCGTTATATTTCTCAATTTTTTAATAAACTCTATTCGAATATTGGTATCATAGAGATCTCCATTCCAATCCAAAATATGTGTTTCGATGGAAACAGTTACATCATCGAAAGTTGGTTTGTGACCTATGTTCGTTACGGAAAATTTTCCATTGGTTATAGTAGCATATACTCCATGGCTGGGAATGACTTGGTTGGTCGGTATTGATAAATTGGCAGTGGGAGATCCTAATTCTCTTCCCATCTTTCGACCATGTTCCACCTCTCCTAGTATGCTGAAATTTCTTCCCAGGCATGCATTTGCTTTTTCCAGATTACCTTCGGCAAGGTATTTTCGAATCACCGAGCTGGAAATTTTTTCATCTCCGGAAAATACAGGATCAACTTCATAGACTTTGTAATTGTACTTACCGGAAAGCTCTTCCAGTAGTTGGAAATTTCCTCGTCTATTCTTACCGAAACAATGATTATATCCAATAATGATATGCTTAGATTGATAAGTATTGATGAGAATATCTTCCAGAAAATCTTCCGCTTCCATTTCTGAAAGTTCTTTGGTAAAGGGGAGGATTTCGACTTGTTCAATTCCGGTCTGTAAGATAAATTCTTTTCTGTCTTCCAGAGACTGGAGATAGGAGAAGTTAATTTTCTTCCCTAACACTACTGCCGGATTGGGATGATAAGTAATTGCCAATGAGGGGAGGGAATACCTGGCAGAAATCTCCAATGTTTTGTCAAATAATGCTTTATGCCCTAGATGGACTCCGTCAAAATTTCCCAGTGTAATTATTCTACCTTTCAAAACATCTCCAAATTTCCGGGGAATAGACCGACAATTTATATATGCTACAACATTTCTTCATTCTCTTCTTACTACTCTCCACATTGGTAGGGGCACAAGAAAAATCAAATTATATTACAAAAATCGATTTCGAAAGAAATGTAGCAGGTGAGAATTTGAAAGCGGAGCAATTTGCCACTTATTCGGAATTGAAAACCTGGGCAATCTATCAAGGTTGGGATTTAGATCCGGATGGCTTTCATGGAGGAATTCAAAATGGAATCTGTAAAATGATTCCGCCCGGTGGTTGGGAACATATTTTCTTTCATCAAGAGGACACAAAGTCCGGAGTGTATTTGATATTGGATCTCACGAGATACACTCCCAGCAGGAAACAAATTCTAAGACCACAGGTTCTAAGGATACTTATAAATGGCAGGGAAAAAGAAGTGATTGAGATTGTAGGAAGAAAAAACTTTCAAAACCCGGTGCAAATTCCTTTGGATCCTGCCGACTTCCCGGATGGCAGAATACGACTTCGCTTGGAACCTGCGTCTCCATACAATCTGGGAAAATTTTGGGGACTTTGGGATGCCTATATTTCTCGGTATCCCATTCCATAAAAGGAAAGATATTGATCTAGGCTTGGTATTTTGACCTGAATTCTTCTTCGCCGATTGTCTCAAAATAAGAAGTGAGACCTGCCACTTTAAAGACTTTTTCAATCGCCGGTCGCATGTTGGCAATGGAAAACTTCCCTTTTAACTCATGGATAAAGTTGAGCTGTTTAATCAGCATGCCAATTCCGGAGGAATCGATATAATTCAACTTTTCCAAATTTACAATTACATGCAAATCCGGACTGTCCCCTTTTACATTTTCCTCAATAAAATTCTTGAAATCTAAGGAAGTGTAGATATCCAAAGATCCGGATATATTTATAACAATTGCGTTTTCTACTTTTTTAAGATCTATTTCCATAATACCGGGTTATTTGCTCTTTTTCCTTTCCATTGTGAAAAAAGGGAGAAACCTTGGCTAGTAAAATTTATTTTTTGGTTGCTAGAAGTCGAAAATAAAGACAAGGTTACGAGGGAGACATACATAGATGAAATATATATTATTGGTTACAATCCTGTTTTTATCTTCCATTTTGCAAGCAGTGGAAATGGAATGGGAAGACCCTACATTTGGTGGTCTCCGTCCAATTCCTGAATTGAGTGATGGTCAGAAAAAGATACTCACCAATCTATCCGAGGAGGTAACGCTTCTTCATAAAGACATTGAAAAAAGACTGAATTTTCTTTCTCAAAACAAAGAGATTAGCGACGGAAAATTTGTGAAAGTTTCCCTAGCCAGAGAGCAATATTCTTTCCCGATAACAGTGGTATACATTGCCAATCATAAGATAACTTTGGATGTTGCAGGCGGTGGTGACAGTTTCACACTGACAGGGATCGAATTCTACACTCGCAAATCAATTACATCCAAAAAATCGGCACATCCCGACACCAGAATCATGAGAATGAAAAATGATCCGGCATCCACTGACTGGACGAAGTTTAAAATTTCCATGAAAAAGCTCGAAACTTCAGGTGAGTCAGAGCAAGTGGTGGGTCTTGATGATATTTATGATCCCGTCCAAAGAGTTCGATTCGCTCGTGTATACAAGAATAAGCTTGTGGAATTGGTGAATCATATTGACCGTCAGATCGCCGGAGTCGGATTCGAGCAGGCATCGGATCTAAGATTTATCAAAGCTGAAATGAATAGTCCGGCAACATATTAGGAGAGGATGATGAAAATCGGTGAATCATTTCCCGATTATTATCAATGTCTCTCTCTTGAATTTGGAGCTAACTACGACAAGATCAAAGAACATTTTCGCCAACTAGCCAAAGTTTACCATCCTGATAATCCTATAACAGGATCCAAGATTCATTTCCAAAAGATTCTAAAAGCTTATCAAATACTCACTTCAGAAAGAGATAGAGGTATATATGATTATGCCTATACGAATTTTTTGGAGAATAGTGCCCGAAATAATATTTCACAATCGAGATCCATTAAAACCGAATCTTCCAATACCGAAAAATCAAAAAACCATAGATCTGAATCTTATCTTAAAATGATTCCTCCATCTCGTGTAGTATTTGCACACAATGTTACCGAATACGCCAAGAAAGGATTGATGCGAAAAGGTTATAGAATGAAGGATCGAACCAAATGGACGGGAATTGATTATGATGTTGAAATTAAAGTTTTGGAATCGGAAACCAAAGAAATTCTCAGGGCAAATATCCCTTTAACAGTTCGAATACTCTGCCCTGATTGCTACGGTTCGGATATTCACTGTTCCGCCTGTGGAGGCGGAGGATCTTATAAGAGCTTTCGAAATCTATGCGTGGATCTAATCCCCAATCGATGGAAGAATGGTCAGACAATAGATCTCGAATTGAGTAAATATAGACCGGACAAATTGACCTATTTCAAAAAGAAGAAAATAAAAATTCGCCTATCAGTCCTCAGCGTCGACAGCAAATCTCTCTAATACTTCTAGAGGAACTATTTCCAATGCTCTTTTATGAGTGGATTTTAATTTCACCATAGCCGGTGCTCCACCGCGATAGCATTCCAACCAACGTGCGGCACATACACACCAACTGTCACCGGGCTTCAAGCCGGGGAATCCCCACTGAGGTCTGGGAGTGGATAGGTCATTGCCGCATTGGACAGAGTAATTAAGAAATTCTTCCGTTACTTCCACGCAGATTGTATGAGAACCAAGATCTTCATTGGAAGTATCACAACAACCATTGCGAAAAAAACCTGTTAAAGGATCCAATGAGCAGGGCTCTAATTTTGTTCCTAATACATTGATTGAGTCATCCATATCTTTAACCTTGTTTCCTTTTCTCGGATCGTATTTTGATCATAATAATTATATCTCTGAAAGATATTTCTTTTCTAAGTTGTCCATGTCATCTTTGGAGTCTTTCCCCTCAGTCTTGGATTCGATCTTCTTTTTTCGTTGTTTAAGATAATACCCTATTCCGATTAAGGAAAAGATTCCTATAAGCCCCAAGGATAGGTTGATCCAAGTTGAATCCGGTTTTGCCTGGATGTTCTTTCCAAAGCCATTCACCAAACTATTGATCATGCCACGGTTTCCTTCCTTTTCAAAATGAAGAATCACCGGATCTTTTGGATCTTGCAATATAGCATCTCCAAAACCTGTTTCAAATTTTAAGACAATTTCATCGGCAGTCATTCCCTCTCTGACTTTGTTCTCGATAAATGTTTTCAAATAACTGGAAACAATGCACATATTATAAGAACAGCCTTGGATAGGGAGGGAAGGCAGGCATATGCAACGAAGTCTATTGGTGGCATCGATGAATTCTTTAATATGTGTTGGTTCGGTTAAACTGGTATTGGTTGTAGTTGTCTGAGAGAATACCGGAATTGTGAGAAAGAGGGCAAGACATATATAAGCAAATCTTTTAGTCGACCTGCTAAGTATCCAAGACCATTTGGTGAGCTTTAGATTACGGATAATCATATTTGCTAAGCTATATTGAAAGGGAAGAGAAGCAAGATTTTTA
This sequence comes from Leptospira sp., assembly GCA_020831715.1. GTDB lineage: Bacteria > Spirochaetota > Leptospiria > Leptospirales > Leptospiraceae. Next base: position 4,665 of record JAFIGA010000251.1, read on the forward strand.
TTCCTTTAAAAAATTCCAAAGAATCCCACTTCCTCAATACTACAGAGCGATCCCTGCAAAAGACTGATTAACAGATTGCTCGGAGGACTGAAGCTGGGGTTATTTTCGTTGCAACTGGTGGCAAGTGCATCTTGAGCAGAATAAGCCTGGAAAGCTCTTTGGGTTTCAGAGAATTGAATCAACGACAATAGACTGATGTTTTCTTTGCAAGATTCCACTGAATCTTTGGTGTAATATCTATCATCATTAATTTCCGTTAGAGATTCGAAAAGTATTGGACTTACAATAAATCCAACAGTGTCAAATTCTACGGAAGCTGTAGCCGAACCGGATGTTGTTGTCCTAAGTCGTATGGCGGCAGGTGCGTTGCATCGTATTGCCAAGCAATTATTGGCAGTATCTTCATCAAAATTTATTCTACTGTTATTCTCTCTTTCAACATTAGTTGGATCCGTTAGAGTAGTTATATCTGTAGTTTCGCAGGCAGTTGGACCGTAATTGAATGAGCAGTCACCTGTGTTACCGGTTATCTGACGAAAAAGGACAATCTGACCTACTTGAAGATTATTGAATGGGTTGGTTCGAAAGTATCCTGTTCCTGTTGTATGATTCATATCCACGCTCGAATTTACAGGGGGAACAGTTATGTTAGCCGTTGAAGTTGGGGAATTCGAAGACGAGATCGCATCGGATTTTACTGAGCATGTTGCATTGGAAGTTTGACCGGAACCACTTACTGAACTAACGGAAGAAGAAAGTAAGGGTAGGCTAATAAATCCTGTTGTTTGCTTTACTTCATCAATTTCTGCTCTGGCATCGCTACCACGAATACCGGTAGGTGAATATATATAATTGCAATTCACTAGCCAAACAAAAATTAATAAAAGAATAGTTTTTATTGTGTTCATTTTTAAGTTATCCATTTTTATTTTCTCGTAAAACTTATATGTTGCTAAATTATTTGCCCTTACCAACTTCCCGATGAACCTCCCCCACCAAAACTTCCCCCGCCACCGCTGAAGCCTCCTCCTCCGCTACTTCCACCATAGCTTCCGGAGTATCCTCCACTGTAACCAGAACTATATCCGGATCCCGAAGAATACATTCCTCCACTGGAACTTCCAATTCCTGTTATAAATGATACGATTCCTGAAACAAAAAGACCAAAAGCAAGACCGGCAAACATGGATTGAAATGCTACCATGAAAATAATAATTCCTAAAGCAGCAATTACAGAAAGAGTTATTGCCAATACTACATTAGATCTAAAAAGGATTATCATTCCAATAATAAAGAACACAGAACCCAATCCTCCAAAGATGAGAAGTATAACCAATTCATCTTCCGGACTAACGCCTCGAAAAATGGGATCGGACTTCAAGCTATCCGGAATTTCTTCTGTTCGAATAATTTGTATTAGAACTTCTGTGGCATTTTTGATTCCTTTTTCATAATCTCGTTTTTTAAATTCAGGAACAATAATCTGATCAATGATTCGTTTCGCAATTACATCAGGAATCAAACCTTCCAGACCATAACCTATTTCTATACGAACTTTTCGATCATTGTAAGCAACAAGTAGCAGCAACCCATCGTCTACGCCTTTTCTTCCCAGCTTCCATTTGTCCACAACACGAATGGAGTATTCCTCGATTTCTTCAGATAAAGTTGAGGTAACAATCAAAATTGCCATCTGTGAACCTTTAGCTTCTTCCAAATCCTTGAGATCATTTTCCAACTGGGAAATTGTTCTTGTTGGGAGAATACCTGCTAAGTCGGTTACTCGTCTATCCAAAGAAGGAATGGATTGCAATTTTTGAGAATGCAGTTGATCGATAGGTAACAGGAAGAAACCGAGAATGATCCCTAAAAATGAGAAATAATAAGAATTTTTAATAATCGTGGCAAATTTCATGTGGTTACGTCAATTTTAAAGAATTAGATTGAATATGGTCAAGTTGATTTTGTGAAAAAATGATTAGAAACTATTTACCTCTATTTTGTGTCCAACATAGTAGATATGAAAAGGTATATCCCATTTTTGCAACCTATATTGTCCATCGAGGATCAATCTATATTTGGTCACGAAGTTCTAGCCAGAGAAGAGACGGACAAGGGATTTGCCTTGCCCGATATTTTTCTAAGGGAGCTATCGGGAAAATCCGAAGAATTTCTACGTATTGAAACGGAAGTTTTGTCCAAGGCATTTCTTAAATTGAAAAGTACGGAATCAGGTCATCTTTTTATCAATATGAGTCCCGACGAACTACTCCGTCAACTCGAAGATAGCAAAGGCGATGATCTTCCTCTCGCCAAACTTACCAAAGATGTAGGTATATCCAATAATAGAATATTCATTGAAGTCACAGAAGATGCAACCCTTCGAGATCCGGAAGCCATCGGTACCGCTGTGGAATACTTTCGTGAACTGGGCTTTCGCATTGCTATGGATGATGTGGGATCAGAGTCCTCCAACTTGGAACGCATTGCTATTATACAGCCTGAGATCATAAAGGTGGATCTTCTTTTACTTAAGAAATCCATTCACGATAGGAACTTTCAATCTGTATTGGAATATCTCTCTCAGATTGCTATTGGTATAGGTTCTGATTTATTATTCGAAGGAATCGAAAATTCAGAAGAGTTAAGAAGAGCAGTTGATTGTGGTGCTCGATACTTGCAAGGATATCTACTTGGAATGCCTAGCCCGGATTTTGCCAGCCCAAAATTGGAAGCGGATAAATTAAAAACACAATTGGATGATTTTCATGAATTTAAAAGAAATCGAATACTGGAAGAGATTCGTTTCGAAGATGAAATACGTAATTTGATTTCTCGCAATGAGCCAACTCTAAAAGAAATTGGAGACCTGACTCATATTGATGCGCACTCACTTTTTCAGTTGTCACCATTTATACAGAGAGTATACGCCACCGATTGGGAAGGAACACAGATTACTCCCTACTATGAAAGATCCGGAGAAAATGGATTTACGCAAAATACCAAATCGCTTTACAAGAACTGGTCCTATATGCCATTTTTTTATAAGCATGTAAAGAAGAGCTTTCACAATCCCAGGACATGGAATGCCAGTGAACCTTACTTCGATAAGAATCTTCGAAAGAATATTTTGGTTCTCTCCAAAGTTACGCAAAATCACATCTCCTTATTTATCGATATTCAACTCCCCGGTTAGTAATACCCTTAGCCCTTTAATCAAATCTTCCTTCATACAGTAATTCGGAAATGTTTTGTCGGATATTATATTTTTTACCTGTTCTTTTGGACTATCGGAGTAACCTACAGGTTTTACAATTTCCTTCTTGGAATTAATGACTGTTTTGTTTAGATTGGATTCACTCAGATAGTAATAGCAATCCGCAATTGTCTCTTGGGATAGGGCAAATGGGTATTGCAGAAAAGCCATAAATCGAAAAAAGGGTTTGAGACGCTTACGGCTTCTCTTGTCAATTTTTACAGCCGGAATCATCACAGCAGTTTGTAGAATCTCAGTAGGCAATCCTGAATCCATGAAAATCAGAGCCAGTTGGCAAATCTTAGAGTCACCATACATCTTATAAGAATTATATGGTCTATCATGAGGCTTGATATCATCCAGGTTGACTTTTCTTTTGGGATCAAAAAAATATTTTATATTGGTGGTTGATGCGTAGATGACTTTGGGTGATTGGGATTTCATCAACAATGGAGAGAGCAACTGATTGAGTATATGAGGGCTCAATAAATTTACTTGGTAGGTGAGTTCGTAACCATCTACAGTTTTTTGAAATTCTGTCAATCCGTGATTGAATACCCCGGCATTATGAATGAGATTGTTGATATAAGAGAAATTGTCTTTCACTTGTCGGCAGAAATTTTTCACAGAAGAAAAGTCTGCAAGATCTAAATGAAAAACTGTTATCTTGGCTTGGGGGAATTCTTTTAAAACTTCCTTCTTGGCTTCATTGGCAGATTCCAAATCTCGGCAACCCATAATAACATGATGGCCTTCTTGGGCAAATTTACGAAGTGACTTTTTTCCTATTCCTGAATTGGATCCTGTTATGATTGTGATTTTTTGTTTATCCATTGGTAGCCTCGATTATTTTCTATTGTTCAATATTATCTTTAATTTTATTTATTTTCCAGATGATTCTTCCACTTGGTCTTTGATTACATTTTGTATCCATGATATTCCGGTTTTTGTAGATTCAATACCGTAATCCAAAGTGTACAACCAGTATTTTGTATCAGGGTGGGGCTCAGTGTTTCCCTTGATGGATTTTTTAATTCCCATATAGAGATTTAGTTCTTCTTGTAATTTTTCTTTGATACCCGTTAGCATGGATAGGAATTTTGTTTTCTCCATATTCCTTCCAAAGAATACCTTAAGAAGAAGTTCATTTCGTATCATTATATTGGTTGTGGAATTTTCCAGCCAATGTTTCAATTCTTTTAATCCTAGTTTTGAAATTTTATAAACTATCTTGGTTTTATTGCTATCTTCTGCCACAGCTTCAGAAGAAGTGACCCAGCCCATTTCTTCCATATTTTTTAGAGTAGGGTAGATCTGTCCGAAACTCTCATTCCAGAAAAATCCCAGACTGGTCTCTACGAATTTTTTGATTTCATATCCGGACATTTCGCACTGAGAAAGAATACCAAGGAGTGCGTATTGGGTTTTGGATTCCCTTTTCAATTTATTCTCCCTTCAAGCCTAATTTTTTTACACTGCTTATGAGTTTGGCAATTCGCTCAGGGCTTGAGCCACGAACGGAATCCAGAATGGTGGATTTTACAGGTTTGATTCCACAGAATTTTAATGTCCCAATTTTTAATAGTTTCAGACCGGGTGCTCCATTGATGAATTTATACCAAAACGACGGTGCGTCCATGGTGATGATAATTCTTGCCGTTTTCCCTTTGAGAAGTTTATCCGGAAGAGGTTTGGATTTGTTGTATTTAAAGGCAAATCCCGGAAGAAATACTCTATCAATCCAACCTTTTAGTAGTGCCGGCATGCTCGCCCAGTAGCTTGGAAAAATAAATACAATATGTTCTGCTTTTTGAATTAAATCTTGGCTCATCGCTAAGTCTTTTTCCAGAGGTTGCTTTTCTTTTTCATTGTAATTGTAGCGAAAGATCGGATCGAATTTCAATTCTCCCAATCTGAGAAGATCGACAGAATGACCGGAACTTTTCGCTGCTTCTACATAGGTATCCGCAAGATGTGAACAAAGAGATTGGGAATTTGCATGCCCCAAGACAACTAGGATTTTTTTATTCATATTAAAACCTCATTTTTTCTTCTATAGATATAGTGACTCTACTTGTGCGACGGATTTTGCACTAAGTATCTACTAGATATATCTAAAAGATACTATCTTTTGTGATGAGATTTTTTGTCAATAAAAAATTAGTTTTAGGGTTTTGAGAGGCTTGTAATAGATTGGCAGGCTTAAATGGAAATAAAAAAGTTGATTCCAATGCCAAGATCGGTTGGAATATTTATATGGATTCTAATTTCTCTTTATTCCCTAGTGAGAATCTACTCCCCTTTGATGGGATAGCTAACTATTTAGGGGTTGTTATGTCTCAGGAAATTTTGACGCAATATCTGAAAATTATGACAGATTCACTTCCTTGGCAACAGGATGAAGTTGTGATCTATGGGAAAAAAATATTAACTCAGAGAAAAGTAGTCTGGTTCAGTGATCACCAGAAACCATATGGGTATTCTCGAACTTCCAAACTTCCGACTTTCTGGACTAAGGAAGTGATTGCTCTAAAAGAGATTGTAGAAAAGCATTCAGGCGTTAGTTTTAATTCTTGTCTTGCCAATTACTATCATTCCGGTGAGGAAGGAATGTCCTGGCATTCTGACGATGAGTCCTCTCTTGTTCCCCAAGGTTGCATTGCATCCTTGAGTTTAGGAGCGGAGAGAAGATTTGACTTCAAGCATAAGAAAAATAGAACTAAGATAAGCATAAATTTGGAACCGGGCAGCCTTCTTCTCATGTCGGGAGAGATCCAAACCCATTGGCTCCATGCACTGCCTAAAACAAAGAAGGTAAAATCTCCGAGGATCAACTTAACCTTTAGAAATATGGTTTGAAAGATGATCTTATTGATTAGCTAGAAAACTCTCGAAGGCTTCAAACAATTCATAGTATACAATTCTTGCAACCAATGGATCGAGTCCTGAGAGGTTTCCAATTTTAGACCGTGAATCTGCCGTTTTTTCATCAGATCTTTTAGTCATGTCCCTTACTTTTTTGTAAAAGTAGATATGGGGCGAAAAGAACCTCACACTATCATAATCCTTGTAATGAAAAGTAATCGTTTCGTCTTCTGCTAGGACATAACTTGCCGAAAGAAGAGTGGGTATTATATCCATGGCATTTCCAAAAAATAAAGAGGAAAAATTCAAATCAGAAAATTTAATTTTATCCAGTTTCTGATTCGGTTGAATGATATAACGAACATCCAACGAATCTTCATATATTGACATACTAAGATCCAATTCGGTTGTATCTGTATTTTTGTTGGCAAAAGGAAACATAAGGAATATGAAAAATACATGGATTACAACAATGGCTTTGATATTAAAAAACCCTTTTCGGTCTTTTTTGAGTATCGTAGTTCTAACGAAGTTATATCCATGGTAGTAGATATATATGGGTAGGAAAATTAGGAATATATAAGCGGTTGGAACAATTGCAAAAATATAAAGGCTCCCATAGAGAAGTTTGCCATAGAAACTGTATTCTTCTGGGTAAGGTTGTTTTGTTAGTTTCCAAACATAACCGGATAAAGTTTTGAATTTCTCCATGTTTTGAGATTTTAAATATTTTTCCAAGTTCATTCCTTCCGGAAATAAAATCTCTCCATTGTATACAATTGGCTTCTCGAATCCTCTAGCGTATTTTAATATCCATTCTTTTCGATCCGGATGGGGAAGCGGATTACTACTCAATTTGAATAGCATCTTGCGGATTCCACTTTTTTGAACCATGGATAGACCATAGTCAACACTTGCTCCTGAGTCGAATTGGGCAATTTTGGGCTTCTGGGCTCTTTCCTCATATATTAGATGAGATATGTCTTCCAGAGGTTTCTCGTATTTCCAAATATGGTCTTCTGTGTAACGATATACAGAAATGCTCTTGTCAACTTCCAACGAGGTTATAACCGGGGAGGGCTTGGAAAGCCCCAAAACAAACAACGAAGCAAACATATACAATGGTAATGCAACAAAAGTTACAATTCCAATCACAGGAAGAAACCATATTATATCATGAAATGTAGTTTTAGAATTTTTATTTAGACCATCATTCCAATAGTGCAAAAGAACTCGGTAGTATAAGTAGATCGCAAAACCTGTAAATATGATGAATATGGGAATATAGTAAGGAAAAAAAGATCCCATCCATTCAAATTGGATTATACTATCATTGGGAGCATCCTTCATAATTAGCCCACTAAATCGAATTGCTCTAAATATTTCTTGAATCTCTTCCATTATTTGGTAATAGTAAATAATGATTTACTATAATTCAATTAACTTTTTTCCTCCAATATCCTTCATTCCATAGGACTTGAGCATTTTACAGTCAAACGAACAGGAACGAGCAGAAATTTCTAGATCTGAAGATTCGGGTGATTTCACTTCCTCATTAGTCTTTTCTTTACAAAAAGATAATTGCAAAGCAACTATAACAAGAAAGGTGAGGTGATGATGGTTTTAGATACTTTGCTGATATAAGGTCTGTATCGTATTTTCGACCATTAAATAATAGGTTAGAATCAATATTGGATTTATGTCTCACCAACTTGGTATGTCTGGGAGAATAAAAATCAATAAGTCTCTGATTTAGCTAAGTTTGGGGTTATATTTTCTCAAATCGAATGGGATTTAATTGACATTGGTTTTTCTTGATTATTCCATGGAAAATTGAACCAACTTTTGATTTTTAATAGGATAGATCCTGTTATTTGAATCTGTAAATAAAAAAGGAAATCCCAATGAACCCATGGAAGAGACTCGTATCCATATTTAAAGAAATCTCAGAGGAGAAGCCCCCAACTTACTTACTCGAATTAGATAGAGTATGTGCTAGATTTGCATTCGTATTGTCTATGATGTCAATTGTTATCTGGCTTAGATACATACCCATTGATAAGTCCATCTTCCCCGAGATTTTCTGGATGCCCTATGTCCGGTATGGTTTGATTCTTATCGGTTTAATTAATGTATTGTTATTTCTATTCGTAAGATTTCGTTACCAAGGTATAGTCTTAATGACCATTCTTGCCTTTTATTATATCAATGGTGGTGCTGTATTAGCTGGAGTTACAGAAGGGAGATCAATTTATTTTGCAGGATATATTGTAGCTATTTTAGTTGTACTCTTTACTCCACTCCCCAAGAGTTTAAATTATTTTGTAACTTTTTCCTCATTGGTATCTTTTGGAGTATTCGCCTACTCCAAAGATTTTGATATGTCTGATAAAGAGAAAGCTTTCATGGTGAGTTTACTTGTGAATGTTGTTCTTCTTTCATCCGTTTTCATTTATATTTTGGATCGAAGTAGGAAGCGGAGTTATTTAAAATCAAAAGAGATCGAAAACCGTATAAAAGAAATTGAATATCAGAAAAAAGAAATCGAAACCCTAAGTGAATTCAGTCGTACACTGAATGAAGAACAGGATATTAATCGAGTTTTAGATCAGGTTTTTCAATATATTTCTCATACTTATGATATAGATTATGTATGGCTGAAATTAATTTCAGATGATAAAAAGTCTATAAAAAATTTCAAATTTGTATCCTCTGTTCAACTTCCTCAAGAAAGTTCGCAATTTATGAATTCCTTTGAAGCTCCTTTGAATGACAAAACCGGAACATTTTATCTTACTTATAACAGAAAGAAATCTTTTTATATGAACAGAAACATTGAAGAGTTCTTGAATTCAGAAGTGGATAAAGAAATTTCAAATGCTTTGGGATTGCGTGGTTTTTTAATAGTTCCTTTGATGATAAAAAATGAAGTCATAGCTCTTATAAGTTTTACAAATTTCAATTCTGAAATGAACCTCAACAGAGACCAGAGAAGAGAATTGGAAAGATTCTGTGAACAAGTTGCAGGGGCATTGAATACTTCAAGAATACTAACTGAATTGAGTCGTTCTATAAAAGAGTTAAAAGAATCTCAAGCTCAATTGATTCAGTCGGAAAAGATGGCAGGTCTCGGACAAATTGTAGCGAACGTCGCTCATGAAATCAATACACCTTTAGGTGCAATTAAAGCAAGTGCAGAGAATCTCAGAATTTCTTGGAAAGAGTTTCTTTCCAAAATAAATTCACAATTCATTCAATCCAATAGTGAGGATAAAAATATCTCCAATTCCCTGGAATATTTTTTAAAAAACGATTCAAGAGTTGTTCTTACTACTAGAGATATGCGAAAAGCTAAAAAAGATATGCATTTGTCATTACTGGAGAAGGGTATAAATGAGGAGCAGGCATCGGAAATTGTAGATACACTTTCAGAGGTTGGCGTAATTGAAGTCACAGATGAATTGCTAGCTCTTGCTCGCCATCCACATGGAAAAGAATTTTTGAATTTCATTTCGCTCTCGAGAGGTATAACTTATAAGCATGAGAATATTTTGACTGCTGCAGATAGAACAGCCAAGATTGTTTCCGCATTGAAAACATTTTCTCACAGGGACAGTGAAAACAGGAAAACTTTTTATGATTTACAAGAGGGAATGTCAACTGTAACAACAATTTATAATTCTCTGCTTAGACAAGGTGTGGAAGTGGAGGAGGATTTACAAAATATCCCAAAATTCTATGCTTATGCTGATGAACTAAACCAAGTTTGGACGAATTTAATTCATAACTCAATACAAGCTATGAAAAATCAGGGAAAAATTTGGATATCAGCCCGTGTGGAAAATGAAGAATCGGAAGGTGTATCTAAGAAATTAATCATTCAATTTCGAGACAACGGTCCCGGTATTCCCGAAGAGATTCAACAAAAAATATTTCATCCATTTTTTACAACTAAAGGTGCTGGAGAAGGGAGTGGCCTAGGGCTTCACATTACCAGACAAATTATTGAAAAGCATGAAGGCAGCATAGAATTGGATTCCAAGCCCGGTAATACTCGATTTATTATTTCCATTCCTATCTCGACATAACTTCTAACGATTATTGGAAAAAAATATTTCCATAAGTTCTCGTGATTGTTTGGTGGAGAGTCCTTTTCCCAAATATTCTCCATCAATCCAAATTTCCAGATGGAGATGGATGTTGTTATCGTTTTGTTCTGCTTCACCCAATAATCCTGAGTTACCTGTTTTTCCAATAGGCTGATTTCTCTTAACTTTTTTACCTAATTTTAATTCCGGGTGGATACTCGACATATGGTTATAAGATGAGATCACTCCATTTCCATGATCTATCCAAACCTGCCTTCCACCGAAATCTCGATCCACATATGTTACGGGAAACTTCTTGGTGAGTTCTTTTTGTTTCTCGAAATCTTCAGGTATCATCGGAACATAATCATCATCCAAACGAATCACAGTCCCATTCCCAATACTGAAAATAGTAGTATCAAATGTAAGCTTTTCTCTCTTGGACAATTCTCTATTTTCGAATTCATAAATATCTATTCCCTTGTGGTATCCATTTCTATAAGCTCTAGGTGCACCGGGAAGTGCATAATCTTGCTCTGGTATCATACCGTTTTGAATTGGGAATCTATATCCTGTTAAATGAGAAGGTAGCCCTGTCAACAGTGATGTTCCCAGATACACTCGAAAATCGGTTACTGCCGATGGCGAGTTTTTTTGGGTAATTAATAGTAAGCGAATTTGAGAGGCATCGAATCCTTTAAAAATATGTTCATTTTTTTTCTTTGGATCTGTATTGTTAGCGATTGTTGTCCACTTTCCCCAAATGTTTACTTGAATTTCGTAGCGAATTAATTTGGGAAGCGCCCATGTGGGAAATTCCACTTCCACTCGATTCATGAGTCGCTTTTCCATAAAATCTACAACCACCCATTCGGCTTGGTTTTTATTTTCCGACATCCATACTGTGAGCCTATTCGAGTCGAATAGATTAGCCGTTTTGTAAAGAGATCCCTGAGCGGATGAAGATCGGTAGAGAAATGTAGCGACAGAATGTCTTCCCATATCCCAGGTTCCACGAGATGGTGATTCACTATAAATTTTCGCAGTAACAATAAACATGAATGGAACTATAATGATGGAAACTAATTTCATATCTATATTGAATATCGGTTGACTCTTGACTCATAATTGTTTTTTTTCGTTTGACAAAAATTTCAAAATTTTCCAGGATAAGCAAGGTTGTTGAAGCTTTGAAAAAATTCATTATATTAATATCAATATGGGAATTGGTAAGTTGTAAAATCAACCAGCCGGACAATTTAGTTTTTGCCCTGGACCTATTCAGAGAAAACCATCAAGAGCAATGTGGAATATTTTTTAGAGATTTTCAATTCGATGCAAGTGTAAATAATTTGACTCGAAATTATCTTCCTACTACTACCCTTACAACCTCAACAGAAGAAATTTCAATTAAACTTCCCTACGGAAGTTTAACCAGGGCAGTTCCATCTTATGAGATCGAAGGAGAGGGGTCTGTCTACGTTACCGGAGTCGAACAGGAAAGCGGAGTGAGTAATTATGATTTTTCAGAACCTAAAGATTTTGAATTGGTAAGTGGTGTCAATAATTCTTGTAGAAAAATATTGCAAGTTTCAGTTCAACCAATCTCTCCGGTAGTAGACACGGGTGTAAGGGAATGCTATGATCAATCTGTTCCTCTTCCTGACAATCCGACTAGTTGTTCGGATGAAAGCAATTCCTTGCGTCAAGATGGTGTATGGACAGATGTTCCGAATGCCAGAGCTTGGTCTCCGGCTGAACAGATCACAACAAATGAAGGAATTGTTCGAGACCGTCTAACTGGATTAGTATGGAGAAAGTGTCCACGAGGTCAGACATCAGCGGACAATTGTTCTGGAACTGCACATCTAGATTCATATGAAGATGCAGAGAGGTATTGTTCGGTGGAACTCAACAACTTCGATGATGGGAAAGGCTATGGAGGCTTTAAAAACTGGCGCCTTCCCACAGTCCATGAATTGAGTTCGATCATTAATAGATCACTCTCTCATACAAATGGTTTAGTAGATTCTGATATTTTTCCCAATTCGCCGGGTGATCATTCTACAACAGATGGATATTGGACAATCAATGAAGATGCATCCGATTCTAATTATGCATGGCGCATTCATTTTGAATACAATTCTTCAAATTCATTATATAATCATATCCAAACTAGAATTAAGTCGGGACTTAGGAGAGTTCGCTGTGTGTCATCGCAGCTTCCACCTAATAAATCTATGGAGAAAAGGGGAGAGGCAATAATTCGAGATAATTTAACTGGGCTAGATTGGGATCAATGTGCGTTTGAACAATCCTTTAGCTCTAATGTGTGCACTGGTTCAGGAACAAGGCTAAATTGGATTGATGCATTAAGCGCCTGTCAAAAAAAAGGAACAGATTGGAGATTGCCAAATATCAATGAGCTCATGAATCTTTATGATTTCAACCGAAACAATCCCGGAGTTGATACAACTCTGTTCAATGATCAGCCAACGGCATCATCGGCATATTGGTCCTCCACTACAAATCCTGTTAGGGTGGAAGAGGCGTTTTATCAGGAATTCAATGGAGTTGTTGAAGTAAGGTCTAAAGTGGCTGAGTTTTTAGTCAGATGTGTCCGAAATTCTGTAAATTAAATATGATTTTAAGAGAAGACTTCAATGGATGAAGAGGATTTTGGGGATTTAGGTGGAAGTGGAATGTAGCGATAGAGTCGGTGGTGTTGGAGGAAATATAAAATAAAGAAGTTAACATCTTTTACCCTCTCCTTCATCATTACTTCTTAACCTACTTGGATTTTAACTCCATCATCATTTTCTATTTTAGGAGTTCCTGAAGAACCTGTGATAGCGATCAATACGGTAAATATGCCAATTCTACCAATAAACATGATGAAGACATATAGTAATTTTTCTATTTCCTTTAGATCAGGAGTTATTCCTAAAGAAAATCCTACAGTTGAAAAAGCGGAAACCAACTCAAATGCATTGGCATGTAAATTAAATTGACTATCATCCAAAATACTCAATAGTAACATTAATAGCACCATTGTTACAGTTGCTAAAAAGTATACTCGTATACTAATAGCCACTGAGTTTTTGGATACTATTTCCCCAAATATTTTGACAGGCTTACCCGGATTGATCACATTTTTAAGATAAACAAAGAGTATAGCGAATGTGGTAATTTTTATTCCTCCCGCTGTTCCTTGTGATCCACCTCCAATTATCATTAAAAGAATTATTAGAACAATAGATGAATCATACAATCCTACCAAATCCATTGTGGCAAATCCTGCAGTCCTAGAGCAAACCGAAATAAAGAAGCTATTCGCTAATTTATCCGCAAAACTCATATCATAAATTGTATTGTAATTATTCCATTCGAATATTAAAATCAATCCCGTACCAATCGATAAAAGTAGTATTGTTCCTATAAACAATATTTTATTTTGTATACGATTTGATTCTCCATGCAATTGAGAATTATAGCTATTTATCTTTTCATCCATTATGTGAGAGAGTTTTATTAATTGTTCATAAAAAAAAGTATTTTTACTAATATTTGAATTCGATATCAATTGGTGGTAAAATATTGTTTCAAATTTGGATTCTAAATGATAGAAGAATTTCTGAATTGTCTGAAGGAACCATTTTTCAAGGTAGATTATTACCGGAAAGCCTAACCCTCCTAAAATAATCAAAGAACTTACCAGATAAATTGATAAAGGCTCATGGAGAATAATAGAAAGATCATCTATAATGGAAAATCCTGCATTATTAAAAGATGAAACAGATGTAAAGATACTAAAAAATAATCGATCGACTCCTTGAGGTAGATCATCCGGAAATAAAAAATAAATTGAAATTGCTCCCATTAATTCCAATGTCAGAGATATATTAATAATCGAGAAAAGAATTCTTCTGACCTCTCTACTTTTGTATTTTTTGGTAATATTTGCCTCTTCCGTTGAGTCAATTGCATCACTCACAATGCTA
>JAFIGA010000256.1 GCA_020831715.1 Leptospira sp.
AAAATCTAACCGGTAAGATCCCCGCACTTTTCTTTCCCGTCTACCAGGGTCTTGCCTTGAGACTAGTGCATTTTGTTAAGGATGCAAATACATTAGATTTTATTGTAACAGGTGGGGAATTGGTCTCCAAGGAAGAGGAGAATGAAGATACATATCTTTGTGTTAAAGCGAAATGGTCTAAGGAGTTAGGCAAATAATACTAAGAGTGAAAAATATGAAACAATCTATCCATAATTTCTTTCCCATTTTAATCTTCCTCTTCCTCCTTGTCAACTGCCGAGACTCTTCTGATATCGTAGTCTCGGAACAGCATTTTACAGAAGCTAAAGTTACTTTGTATTTGGATCAATGGAAGGCAATCTCTCCCGAGAAGGATACAGACTCGGTAAGATCTCCCGGTTTTTATTCTAATTTTTACCCTCATTTATTTCGAACAACCGATAGTGAATTGGTTCTAAGGTCTTCCGGAATCTGGGCGGAACCGCGTGGATGGATATTGCTTATCATTGTGATTCTATTCTATCTGCTATTGAAGACTGTGATTAATGAAATTGAAGATCCCAATCCATACACAATAGGTTACTGGTTGCAAGTCGTGTTGGCAATCTCCCTTTTCTCTATCCCCTTTCTCTTGCTAACTGTTCCACTATTGGAGCTTATGAATCCCATTCGGGAAGTGAAGATTTCTTCCGATACGAATCGAGTATCTTGGAGTCGAGTCTACTACGGAGGTGGAGACTTCCCTGCCAGTTACATTTCCTACATCAAGGAAGGGAAGGAAGAAGTTCAGATTGTAACAATACCGGAGAATATATCACCTTACTTAGATCGAATGATGAGTATCATAGAAAGAGCTATTCGGAGGCTCTTGCTATCACATTGAATCTTCCAAGAATTCACCCCAAGCCTACACCTGCAGAATGGACGGATTGGCTACGCATATCTTTGGAAAGAGGTGCCGAATGGACTTTTGATGATTCCCTTTCGAGTATCGCCGAACTATCTCTCAAAGAATTTCGAGAAATAGGAAAGACCTGGCGAGTATTTCTACCAACTTGGGAGAGCGAGACCAATCCACTATCTCTTGGAAGATGGCTTCTCAAAATTTTTGTCTATGGGCTTGTGGCTATGGTGGCTTTGATTTTCTTTGGCCAGTCATTGTTTATGGGACTGTTACTCGGAGGAATCTACGGTGGATTCATCCTTCTATTGAAAACTATCTTTCGAATGCGAAAATACCCCGATGATTCCAGGAAAGAATATTTGGAAATCTGCCTGAAGAGTAAATTATTCTGGACATTTTGTATACTCTGGATCTTGAATATGATCGCGATAGGTTATTCCTTCTCTGTGAATCTGCAGAACCAATTCTCTTACGACACCAATCTGAAAGAATTCGGGAAGACAGAGATCATTTCCAAGTTCCATAAATCCGACAAACTTATCCAAGCGTTGAATGCACAGAGACCGGATTCAGACAATCCTAAGATACAATGGGAGGAGGTAGATTGGAAGGAATATCTCTTCTATGTATTCTTCCGGTCTCCTTGGGAACAATACTCCAGACTCTTGGATTTAACCAGAGTTGATTGGGAGCTCTTCGGGAATCATATCCCTCGCAACTCTTACGATCTGATTGAATGCAACCACACAGATTCTCTCTATATGGATGAGCCGATACGATGTAATTTCTTTATAAAAAGCAGTCCCGACAATAGACGAGTTAACCAGTTCAATATAACAGAAACAGATCCTTTCCATGGTGAAATAGTAGCTAGGATATTGGATGGGAGGAGGTTTGGAAAAAATCTATAGACTCATAGGAAGAAAATTTTAATATTAAAATCAAGTAGGTTTAATATGGAAACAGTTGCCGGAGTATTTATTATTTGCTGTATGAGTTTTCTCAATCCATTTTCGGGTGTTAAAGATAATGAGTTACGAGGATGCTCACTGTCTCCCAATTGCAATTCTTCCCAGAGTTGGAAATACAATTATATTCATCATGTCGATCCATTAGGCTACAAAGAAGACCGACATCTAGTATTTCAAGAATTGCACCAATTTTTTAAAAACTCCGAAAATGTCTATATAGCCGAAGTAAAGGAAGATGAATATATTCGTGTGACTCATTTTACAAAAGTATTTCGATTCCCTGATCGAGTGGAATTGTATTTTCCTCCCGGTGAGAAGCATATACAAGTTCGATCTCATTCATGGGTTGGTCTATGGGATGTCTTCGCCAATCGCAGAAGAATTGCTAAGCTACGAAAAGTTGCTCAAATGGGTGAAGATGCTCCGAAAGAAGATAGTATCTTGTGAGATTGGGACAATAATCTATGGCAAGTGAATGAAATGAAGATTTATTCTCTATGTAAAGCCCAGCACCAATTTCTTTGAAATGTGGTGCTGGGTTGCTAAGTGTTGCTGGACGAAGGAGATTAACCTTTCTTTAGCGCTTCTGCTTTGTCGGTTTTCTCCCAAGAGAAAGTTTTGCCTTCTCTACCGAAGTGACCGTATGCGGCTGTTTCTTGGTATTTGCGATCTTTTCCAAGTAGATCCAAACCTTCTACGATTCCTCGTGGAGTGAGTTTGAAATTGGCTCTTACTCTTTTGGCAATTTCATCCTCAGGGATGGTGTTGGTTCCAAAAGTGTCAATCAGTACGGAAACGGGTTCTGCTACACCGATCGCATAGGCAAGTTGGACTTCACATTTGTCAGCAAGCCCTGCCGCTACGATATTCTTGGCAATATAACGACCGAGATATGCGGCAGATCTATCTACTTTAGAAGGATCCTTTCCGGAGAAAGCTCCCCCGCCATGACGACCCATTCCACCATAGGTATCTACGATGATCTTTCTTCCGGTTAATCCGGCATCACCGTGAGGTCCACCGATTTCGAATTTACCGGTTGGATTGATGAAGTATCTTGGATTGCCAAGAAGATCTGCTGGAATGGTTTTTTTGATGCATTCTTCGATGACAGCTTGTTCGATATCTGATTGGCTGATTCCGGGTGCGTGTTGTGTCGAGATGACCACAGTATCTACCGCTTTTGGCTTACCGTTTTCGTATTTTATGGTTACTTGCGATTTTGCATCAGGGCGAAGCCATTTTAATTTGCCAGAGTGGCGGAGTTCGGAAAGATTTTCTAATAATTTGTGCGAATAAAAAATGGGCGCAGGCATTAGAGCAGGCGTATCGTTATTTGCGAAGCCGAACATAAGACCTTGGTCTCCTGCACCTTGCTCAGTGAATTTACCCTCTCCTTCATTCACACCTTGTGCGATGTCAGGGGATTGAGCGTGGATATGAGATGATACGACAGCAAAGTCTGCATCAAAGTACATTGCAATATCATTGTATCCAATTTTTCGAATCACATCTCTTGCGATTTCGGATGTGTCTACTTTTCCTTTACTGGTGATCTCACCGGCAATAACGACAAGATTGGTTGTGACGAGTGTTTCACAAGCTACGCGAGATTTAGGATCTTGTGCTAAGTATGCATCCAAAATGGCATCGGAGATCTGATCGCAGACTTTGTCTGGGTGTCCTTCGGAAACGGACTCGGAAGTGAAAATATAGTTGTTGAGTGACATGTATTCTCCTACGAATTTCTAGTATACTGGATATTTTTTCTTGTAAGGGCGAGGTGTCAAGGCTTTTGAACCCTTTTTTCCAGTTCAGCCCACATGGTTTGCATCCTATTCTGGAGTTTTTCTGCTTCTTGGAGGGTTTCTTCCTTCGAGAGCCCTCTAGGAATTTGCATTGGCTCCGAATAGATTAAGCTCTGCCTGGCGGCAAATTTCGGAAATCGGTGTTTATCCCAAGCTTTTTCGAACTCTTTAAAGCGGTCAAAACTTGTCATAAGCACTACGATGGGCAATTTTGTCAGAGCCGCGACCTCAATCACACCGGGCTTGACTTCATAGACCGGCCCCTTCGGTCCATCGACCGTGAACATGGGAACTACACCTGACTTTGCCGCACGAATCAGACCGATCGCGCCTGCGGCTCCCCCTTTCGAAGAAGATCCCCGTATGGTTTTGAACCCGAATTTTGCCACAGTCATGGAAATGAATTCTCCATCTTTGGAGTGGCTGGCAAGAGGGCTAATGTCGATGCCATGCTTTTTTAATAGTTTTTTATGGCAGTAGACCAACAGGGAAGCCATATTGCTATGCCAAATGGCGAGGACAAATCCTCCACCGGACTCGATGAGTTTTTGTGTGGATTCGGGAACAATGACCTCTTTGGTTCGGATGAAGAGAAACCAAAATCGAAGAATGAGGCTCATGATTAGGCTAAGAATTTTATTTCGCATTTTTACAACCTTTTAATAACAATTTCTTGTCCAAAGGAGAGGTTGCAAGATTTTTTAAAATTGTCATAAAAATAATAACTACCGATATTGTTATAAACATAGAGATTCTCTTATAATTCTTTTGAATTATCTAAGAATACTTAGAGGTAAGCAATGAGAATTTATATATACGGTTTGCTGTTGGCAATTTGTAGCTTTTCTATATCATGCTTTCCTAGTCTAGAAAAAAGTCCTTTCGAAATATTAAACAATCTTGCTTTTCTTGGAAGAAATAGCCCTAATTCTATTCGTAATTTAGATGATAGTAAGATAGGGGTATTTCTTTATTCCAAGGCTTATGGCGAGATTGAAATGCAGAATTTAAACGACCCAACTATTATAATAGCAGAAAACGGCACTTCAGAGATTCCCATTCTCTCCACTCGAGGCGATGGAACAATTGACTTTCGAATTGTAACCCAACCAACCGATCATGATTGTAGAATCATCAACCCCCAAGAAGTCTTCACGGAAGGTTCTACAACCCTCGAGGTTAACTGCTTTAGCTTGCTTAGCACAACTCCTATTTCCGGTGGGATCATTCCTCCATTGACTCCTATAGCATTTCGATTTTCGGATACTACGGATTTTGATCCAACGAATATGAGTGATGATAGTTTTACAAACGTGAATCTGCCTTCGGCCGGGAATCCTTCCTTTGATCTATCGGACACTTTGGTCGCAAACGACACATTAACGGTTACAGCACCGGCTCCCGGGTGGACTCCCGGTGTGGGAAAATTTGTGGAGTTCAACTTCCGTAATGCAGATGGAAAGAATTTTGCAAGCGGTGGTAAGAGAATTGAGTTCACAGTTGCATCTGCTA
>JAFIGA010000234.1 GCA_020831715.1 Leptospira sp.
CTCTTCGTATTCGGATTCCGTGATGAGTGAGTATATTTTGTGGATTTTCGCTTCTTGGATCGCTCGAATGTCTTCTTTTAGTTCCCTGTTTCGATCTTTTCTTCCGGGAAGGATGGTCATTCCAATTTTACCTTTATTGGGCATTGGCAGAAAATCAATTCGCAGTTTTCGTGATTCGACTAAGGTTGTTTTTATTCTTTCCGCTAATCTACAAGATGTATAGAGTGCCCATTTTTTTTGTAACGAACTGCACTCATCAAAAGAAAGTGTGTGAACACTGTATCTCAATAATCCCACGTGCATTTGGTAGGGATCTCGATCCAATTGAATTAAGTTAGGATAAAAAGATCTAAGTTTGGCGATGGTTAGAAAACATCTTTTGATTTTGTTGGATTGAAATTTATCAACATGTATAGGATCAAGTGGGACTCCCAGGTCAGGATGATCCAATAAAAGGTCGGTGAGTTTAATCGCATCCGGAATGTCTTCTTCTTCAATTTTTGTAAAAATATACAAAATGTCATTTTCTAATTTTAAAAGGTCTTTTAGAATATGGCCTCGATGAGTATGGAAAAAGTCTATTAACCAGACATTTTTCTGTGAATCAATGATGATATTTCTTCCATTTAAATCTCCATGGAGATAGGATACATAATGAGGTTGAGAAGAGATTTCTTGGATTTCCAATAGATCTTTCTCATAAAAAAGAGCTAAGTTATAGAGTAAAATTTCTTTGTTCCTTTCCTTGGATGGAATATTCTTCGGCTGGAATAGTGTCTCCAAGGGAATGCTCTCATCAAAACCGATTCGCTTACCCAGAATTGATTCCATCCTGTTCCTAACAGAAGTTCCATATTTTGATTTAAAGTCATAATAATTGAGAAGATTTAGCTTCTCCGGCTCCCCTGCATCGTAGAGTCTCCCAAGTTGATTGTTGAAAACTATATTTAGATAATAAAATATTTCTTTGAGATCATTTCCCGATTCATAAATATCTTGGAATACTTTGGTTTTCTCATCCATCATGGAAGCATAGCGATACTTAATTCCACCACGGGTTCCTATCTCGGCAAAATCCACAATTCTCGGTGCATTATTTCCCAACACTTCTTCAATTCTTTCAAAAGAAGATCTCTCTTGGGAAATAGGATCTCGTTCTCCAATTTTTACAACAGTGGGGACTTGACTGTGACCGAAAGAGTCGAATGATTTTGCCCTCAATACAAGATTCCCGGAAAATCCACCATCCAATGTGAAAAATTCAACCGATTTACAATCACGAAATAAGTAGAATAAAAGATCATCATCTTCTTTAGTTTTGTTCACAGGATTGAGGAATTTAAACTTTACTTTCTTATCAAGATTTTTAATGCCCGGTGTAAGGGTAAGGCTTTTACCTGTTAGGAATTCACTGAAAGAACCAATCGAAGAAAATATTTTAATTCCAAGAATATTTTGCATCTGATCCAGAGAAATATAATGCATAGAGCGAGATGAACTAGCTGTGAGTGCCGAGCAGATAGCAATATTGAAGTCGGGAAATCTTGTGGCTAGTTCATAGGCTAGGAAATTAACCTTGGCTTCCGTCCATACGCCTATGATTCCTACTCTTACTTCATCCTTATAACCGGTAAATTTTTTTAAAATCTCATTCAAAATGGTTTTATGAAAATCATTGAGACCACTCGCATTCACAATTGCGCCATTGGCAAGAAAGTCTTCACTGCCAACTCCTCCCGAAATTGAGTTATAAACAAATTCTGCACCCTTGGTATTCTGGACACAGTGTTCTCCAAATTGCTCTAAATGTTTTGTCTGCAATGGATCCGTTGTTTTATGCCAGTCTCTTATATGAATGATCTGAAGATCTTGGGGCTTTCTGCACATGGCCCATTCCATAAAAGCAATCAAAGCCCCCTCGCTGGGATTTTCTCCCATCAAACGAAGAGATTCATTGTAGCCTACATGCAATAAATTGGGTATAGGGTCAAATTTCTGAATTGGTTCCACAAAATCATTCTGAAGACATTGCGTGAAAAGAAGTGATTTGGAAAGTGGAAGTGGATCAGATTTCATTGATATGCATTTTATTTACTCATAAAATAATTTCAAGTTTAATTTTATCACTAATTTTCATCGTTTGCTGTTCTGTAAAGTTTCATTGCTGCAGACCCATCTCTAGTGGCTACAATCAACCAATCCTTTCCTGAGTAATTGATAGTTGTATGAGAGAAAATTCTTTGGTTTACCGTGCTTCCATCCAGTCCAATTTCGTTGGTCATTTCAAAGGAAGCTTCCGTTGGTGCAGTACCGGATGGCACAGTAGACATATTGGTTCGCCATACATTGGCTCCGTATACTTTGTTATCGTATCCAATATATAAATGGTCGCCCACAACTTCCAGCAATGTCAAATGCGTATTCTCCAAACATTTATTGGGTGATCCACATTTGCCTGTATTTCCCGCCATATTAGTCTGACCTGTTGTGCCATTCTCAGCAACCAAAACCCAGTCATTCGGTCCCGGAGGACATGAAGCAGCTGAAGCGCAACTCTTCATCATCCACAATTGCACCACTTCTTGTCCCGGTGGACAAACTTGGCGCCCATTGTCTCTGAATGTATCTCCTTCCTGGAGAATTGTCACAGCACAAGCATTTCGTAAAACATAAAGATCTCCATTAGGTGCCGTTCTCATATAAGGAATTGCCCAGGTAGAAGGTGTGGGTGTATTCACCGGACTCATTTGCTGCCATTCAATAGCAGGGTTAGTTGGAGGCGGTATCGAAATATATCCATACCATTTTGGATGAGAAGCCGGCGTTACATCGTCATAGTAATTCGTTGTACTATAAGGATTCTCTGAGTGGCATGTCGCAGCATTGGGACACTGGGGAGGAGGATTTGCCTTAGTCGAATAATGAAGAGTCGTTCTTACTATACCTCCATCTCCCACTGTAGGAGCAGTTGTTCCCGTTCTGGGAACAGTTAAGTTGCATCCTGTACACCATCCTCCGTTTGCCATATAAAGTTGGGACTCGCAATTTGTGGATCCAGTACATCCACTGCCATTAGATCCATCGGCATCATATTCATGCAAGGAGTCTATATTGGCATATTTTTGAGCTGACTCGCTATTGGAGTTATCTCGGACTGAGGTCTTTCCAAGTCTGGTAATGTGGCGTCCCATCAATCGAACTACATTTCCAAAGGCAATTCCTCCTGTGCAACCATTCACATTCATGCAAACTCGACTGGCGTAAGGTGGTCCACCGGATCCCATGTCTCCATTTGCTATGTAGAGATATTCCTTGAAAACATGCATCACACCCAGACGGAAAGTGTTTCCTGCGGATTCCAATCCAGCTAAGTTCATAAATGTGAAAGTTGTTGTTGCACTACTTTTGTTGGTTGTGTAGAAGAGGTCGTCGAAAGCGCCTGGATTATTTCTGGCACCGATGAATAGATACTCCAATCCCGGATGACCATCCGAACCGATTGCAGATGTGCAATCATTACCTGATAGATTCTTATCGATATCTCTTCCGAGGCATGCAGAGTAAATGAAATCTACACCTGTGGCTTGTTGCACTCCGTTGATATCGATTGGATTATCTGTCGATCCAAATCCGGTTGTCGGAAGTCCGGGGACACCATCGGAATCCAATTGGATGGTCTGGCTTTGTGTTAGACCATAATTGATTTCAAATAATTTTGCTCCTGTACTATCTGCACCAAGGTATAATTTTCCATCATAGGATGCGATGAATCCCGCGGGAGTTCCGTCACCAAATGGGTCTTCAAACCAAGGACCTCCGGCAAATCCGGTGGGAGCATTTACAATAAACGGTTGCACATTGTTCAATCCATTATCCAAAATTGTATTTGGTGGATCTGCTAAATCTCTTTGATTGATTGTTCTGAGTTGATGACCACCATTTGCTAGAGCAGGAGAAACTACAATTTGAACCTGTGCCGTATTTGCTTGAAGGGCAGCAGTGGAAATACCTGTGCCATAGGGAGTTGTGCCAATTCGATAATTGGTTACAGTTTGTGCTTCTACAGAGGATAGACTTTCACTGAATGTGAGCAATAGAACTGTAGTAGTGGAAGTTGCTCCAACTACCGAAATACTCACTAGGCTAGGAGGTGTTATATCGTTTCCACATTGGAACGTGAGATTTGTCGGAATAGTTACGGTATTTCCTGAAGTATCTTCAACATTGTTTATTCGTAATACATATTGGCTATTGTCAGAATCGAAAGCATTGGGAAAATTGATTCCAAATTTGTTACCTCCATAGGAATAAACTGATGTTGCCGTTTGGTTTGTACCACTGGAACATGGTTCAGCTAGGTTGACACAACCTTGAGGGACATCAGTTGATGTATTGGGGATTCGATAATTTGCCGGATTGTCTGCGGCATTTGCTCCTCCTCCTGTTATTACTGTTTGGTCATAAGTTATTACAACTCTTCTCTGAGGCCCATTCGCCGGACATTCAATCGAGTTATCCGGTGAAATGTTAACGTTCGGCCTCCCATCACCGTTGAAGGTTGCCGAGTTATTGGTATTCCCCATTCGCTCACTGCTAGCTACAGATTGAACAGTGTTTTCCAATACCGTAGTCGTATAGGCTTGACCTTGGATCATTGGATTCACAGTTAGGATAAACGTTGAAGAGTTATTTCCTGCACCCGCTTCACTTACTGCTGAAAGAACCGGCAAACTGATATTTTGATAAATGAGAGCACAAGTAGATTGGAATTGACATTCCGCAGAACTCGCCACAATGGGTTCATTGAATGTGATGAGGAGAGTGGTAGCTGATGTGGTGACTATGCTTGCCACCACTGGTTTGACAAGCCCATCGAAAATTGCTTGGTTTGCCGGTAAACTATTATTGGGATTTATGAGAGTGTTTAGATTTAAGTTGGCAAGATCTCTCACTGCTGTTGCAACGTCCATGGTATAGGTCTCCCCTCCCACTTGGTCACTGGTGCTAAGACGAACTATATTTGTACTCACAGGATCTCTATCTGCCGCTAGAATTGTAATCCCCGGTGTGATGCTATAATTGGGGACGAATTCGGAATCTGTGAGATTCACCGGTTCACTGAATACAGCATTCACGAGCCCGGCTCCCAGAGACCTAGCACCCACAAGAATGGGTCTCGCTCCATCCATTTCTACAACTGATCCACTGTTTATTTGACCTATAGTATTTGTGGCTAGGTCTTCCAAGCCCGGTATAGCTGTTGTTGTTAAGTCTGGTTTTGCGGCAGTATCACAACCGACTGTAGTATCAGCAGAACAATCCAGAGGATTTTCATTGAATCGGAGGTAGATGACTGCATCATTCGGTGTGTCCGTGGCAAATGTCACAGCAGTTCCATGTATAAGTCGAACCCCTGTGTAACCAGCAACTAACCACTGACTGGTTATATCTCCCAATGAATCGGGAATATACCCTGGAAAAGTAGAATCATTAACAGGTTTATTAAAGGATATTCTATAAGTATCGATCTTTCCATTGCTATTCGAATCCAATGTCTCAGCTGAAACTACCAATAGAGGACCAGAATTGAATGTTATATTCGTAGATGTAACAGTAACCGCAACATTTCCTGCCGGATCAGTGCAATTGAAGCTGATATCATAAGTTGCCAAATCTACCAAAGTTGGATTGTTCCCTAAAATTATATCAGTTCTGGAACCGGAATTGAGTTCAGAACCTGTCCAGTTGGCAACATGGGGGGAACCCGGGTCGGCAGTTCCACCGGTTCTTATCCAGGTAGTAGAACCCGAGGCACAGGTTTCGGAGAGAGTATAGCTAACTGCGGTACTGTTTACGCTGGCACCGGATAAGGGTGCCTCTCCCGAAATCTGAGGTAGAGTTGTGTCTACAACAATATTTTTATTTGCACTGAGAGAGTTGGGTTGCCCGGGAATAGGCAATATCAAACTTGCATCGTTGGACTGGGAGTCCCGAATGAATGCACCATTTAAAATCAAAGAAGCTGCATTTACATAACTTAGATCAGGAGAGGTATTTCCTGGAGCAATGGTATAGCTGAAAACTAATGTGTCTGTTCCTGAACCTGATGCATAGTCCACATAGGTCGTTGCAGGTGTACCTGTGTTGAGGATAATCTGTGCAGGACCCGTTCCTGTAACAGTAACATTTCTGTTGAAGACAACATGTATAGGAATTGTGACACCTTCTTTATAGGATCCATTCGCTGTTGGAGATGTTACAGAAATTACGGCTGGGAAAGGCTCTATAGAAAAGGTAATGCTAGCTGTATCCCCATCTCCACTTACATTGGAAGGAATCACAGTGTAACTAGCCGTAGAAGCAGTTGTCGTGGGTGTTCCCGAGATCGCACAATTGGATGAATCCAAAATCATTCCTGCCGGAAGGGGAGTGGATGCATGCATAATACAATTTGTGATCACACCATCTACATTGGGAACGATGGGTGTTATCGCAACATTTTGCGTGAAGGTATAAGGTGACTCTACATAATTAAGATTCTGTGGAGGTGCAGGACTCACACTGAAGGTTATATTTCCGCTTGTGCTCCCACCTAAGTTAGAAGCTGTGATTGTATAATTGACGGAATCTCTGGCAACGGTAGGGGTTCCATAAATAGCACAAGTTGTCTGGTTGATAAACAATCCGGCGGGTAGAGTATTCGGTAGATCGGTTGCAGGAGAGGTGGCGGTCAATTCACAGGATGTGGGAGATCCTCCGGCTAAGGTATTGGGTACATATGGTTCTGCAATAGAAATATTTTGGGTGAAGGCAGTTGCAGGATTCAAATAAGTCAAATTATTCGGTGCTTGGGGATACACAGCAAATGTGACATTCGCATTTGTATTGCCGGCAGGATTGCTTGCTGTAATTACATAAGTTTCTGCAGGATTGATAATAATATCCGGATTGATTGTTCCGGAGATGATACAAGTTGTTTGATTTATGGTCAGTCCTGCTGGCAATGCGGGTGTTACCGAGCAATTGGTCGGTGTTCCTCCTCCCAATGTTACCGGTGAGATGGGAGCGATAGGCGAACCGGATGTCAACGGAGAACCAAGAGTGGGATAATTTAGTGCAGTGGGAGGACCTTGTATTTCAAATTGCACGGCTCTATCGAAAAAACCTGCCGGATTCTCTGCTCTTACACTATAAGTTTGAATAACGGAAGTTTCTCCGGGTATTCCCGAGATAGTACAAGTTGTATCACTCGTTCTGTTCAATCCCAAACCGTTGGGAAGGCTAGTTTGACCGGGTGTTACTAAACTACAAGATTCGATATTATTTCCTATAGCAGTAAAAACTATTTCATCGATTGCTGTGTCCAAGTAAAAAATAAGAGGACCGGCATCATTAATTGTTAAACCGGTAGGTGGATCTATTACGGAAAAATTGATTGATATTGTTGTTTCGTCCCGTTCTCCAGGAGGTCTGTCATTGCCTACTGTAATTGTGTAAGTTAATGCTCCGATGGAGGAACCAATATCCGGAGTTCCGGATATTTCACAACTTCCCGATACAGAATTGAAGGTCAAATTCAGTCCACCCGGTAGAGCCGGATCAATACTACAATGTGCAATATTTTCCCCGGTTATAATTATCGGATCAATTATTACATTTTCAAAAAATTCCAGATCTCCTGTGGAAGAGGAGGTTAGATTACTCGGAGGTAGAGGATTTATAGTTATTGATATTGAAACCGGATTGCTTGGCCCCTTTGAATTACGTGCTATGAGATTGAATGATTGAGAAAGTCCTTGGGTATTACCGGTTGGAGTTCCCGTTATGCGACAATCAGGTGGCGAGGCAATAAGCCCTAGATTTGTGAGTGCATTGGTTGGTGCCGTTTGACATGAGCTAACAATCCCATCTACAGTGGGGACTAGTGGATCAATGGTGTATATTGCGTCCCTAAAATAGAAGAACTGGTAACGGCAAGGTTACTAGGTGCATTTTCGTCTTCCACTGCAAATCCTACTGTTGCCGTTGTGCTTCCTGAATCATTGGTTGCAGTGATGGTATATTCCGTGAAAGCAGTTCCTCCGGGACCTGTTGGTGTTCCCGAAATCTCGCAAGTAGTTGGATTGATAGTAAGCCCAGTCGGAAGTGCAGGGCTTATAGTGCAATTTGTAACCGTTCCATCGAAGGTTGGAGTGATTTTGGGGTCTAATTCGATTCCAACTGCGATGGTCTGAGTAATATCCGGAATGGTAAGATTGGATGGAGCGTTTGGGTTGACTACTCCCGTACCTGCTTCCCCTGTTCCTCCGGATTCACTTCCGCCACCGCCGGGAGGTAGAAGCAAAAGTGCTCCACCTTCATCACTGCCGGCAAGTGCTAAAAGTGCAGTAAGAGCAGGCCATGCCGTACAATTTTGAAAAAAAAGTGAAGCCAGAACAAGAAATATTGATATTTTTATCTTATTAGTATTATTTTTCATCATAGAATCCGGCTTAAATAGAGAGATTTGCATTCATCGCTCATATTCATACTATCGTAATTGATATGACGAAAAAGAAACCCAAACCAAAACAATTTAATGCTCAATTATAAATAAATTGGAAAAAAATTATTAAATAAATATGCATGGAACGTATATGTTTAAGAATTTTGGCATACGCCCTGATTTCTTACATTTTCCTAATTATGTCAAATAATCAAGCTATTCCTTAAGAAGAAAGGAATTGACAGAAATGTTGACTTATAAGACGGTTATAAGTGCAATCTTCATTCTGTCTGTCTTTCCATAAATCGACAAAAATCAAAAGAAAAGCATTTAATTTAGAGAGGAATTATTATGTGGCTAAATGCATCTTGTTTTCTTGAGTTTCAAATCTCAGTTCCTACTCCTTTTTTACTTATGCTCAGACCACGTAGCGGACGTCGCCAGTGGATAGAACGTGAAGAATATATTTTGTCACCCAGTGTTGAAGCTGTAGAATTTACAGATTCATTTGGAAATCTATGTCAAAGAGTCGTTGCACCTGCAGGGTATTTTTCTGTTCGTACTTCCGTCGATATAAAAACTGCCGAAGAATCAGAAATTGCTCCCGGGGCTCAATTTGTTGAAGTTCAGAATCTACCTAATGAAACTCTTCCTTTTTTATATCCAAGCAGATATTGCGAATCGGATCGATTCACGGAATTGGCGGCGAATCTCACATATGGATATACTCCGGGTTATGATCAGTGCAATGCAATTGTTGATTATATTCGTAACTCAATACGCTATACTCCCGGACTTGGTCAACAGATTATCAGTGCAACCGAAGTCAACAGACTCGGAAGTGGAGTCTGTCGAGATATGGCTCATTTGGGTATAGCATGTTGTCGTGCCATTTCCATTCCAGCACGAATGGTCGTTGGTTACCTTGAAGTCTTAAAACCAATGGATCTGCATGCATGGTTTGAAGCTTACGTAGGAAATCGTTGGTATACATTTGACCCGACGCAATCTGATCTTCGAGGAGGTCGTGTGGCAATTGCGATTGGAAGAGATGCCGCTGATGTAGCAATTTATACACAGTTTGGTGAACCTGTAGAGTTGCTTAATATGAATGTAGACGTAAAAAGAAGCCCAAGATCATCAAATAGAAATTGACATTAATAGTGTTATTGATATTTATATAGTAAACTCGGATCTGCGTCTCCTTGTGATCTTAAAAAGAAAATTAAATCATGATATTTCGAAATATAGGCCTTAAATGTATATTTTTTAAAATAGTTAAATCTCTTCACCATTTGAGTCTGGATGTTTGTCTTGGTGGAGTCGGAATAAGTTTGTATTTATTTTCTTTTTTATTCGTAAAAATTCCTGATTATTATTCATTGATTTTATTTTTTTCTATATTAATTATTTATAATGTAGATCATTTGCTGGATTCGTTTAAATTGGACGAATCCAATATTTCAAATCCAAGAAGGTATTTTCATATTCAACATCGATCAATTCTAATTCTTGCAATCTTTATTTTAATCCCATTTGTTGTTTCTCTCTCATGGATATATTTGGATCGAGAAGAGTTCTATTGGGGTACGGCAACTTTGGTTTTGATCGGATTGTATTTAGGTGGGAACTATTTATTCCCTTTATTTCCCAAAGAATTCTTGGTCGCAAGTATTTATACAATTGGAGTTTCATTTGTTCCATTCTTTCGAACCATGAATCAAAGCTCAGGTAAAAGTGTTGCTATTCTTCCAATCTTAGGATTGGTTTTTCTCATTGCATTTTTAAATCTTTTGGTTAATTCTTATCTGGATTTAAGAGATGATTTTAAAGAAAAATCTTTCAGTTTCTTTCAGAATTTAGGAGACAGAAATCTTTCATTTTTTATTCAATTTCTTGCATGCTTGGGTATTCTATCCTTGGCTATACTGAATTTATTCGACTATTTTCCGGGTGTTTTACATACTATATTTTATTTTTCTGCTTTGATGATTCCCGTAAGTCTTACAATAAGTGAGATCTCTCAATTTTCTCCCATTGTATTTCTGAGTAAATACTTTCGATTTATGGGTGAGATTTTATTTTTTCAATTTATCTTTTTGTCTTAGAAACTTTTCATCTTGTGCAGATCCAATCTTCGAACCATTTTGTTCCTGCACCTGTGTTCCACTTTACTCGGAGATGTGTTGGTCTAGTAGTCTTTCTCTCAGTGGAAACTTGGAATACAAATTCTCCTTTATGGTCAGGCTGCAATCAATATTCCGAAAGAGTTTCTTGCAAAGGTTTAATTATTATATTGGACATATAAATAAATTTTGAAATGCTTGACTGTAATTCTATGAATGATTCGCTCAAAAATTACCCAATAATCTCAAAATATCCCGATATTTTTTTAAATGCAATATGTATTTATGCAACGATTCCTCTAGATATATTAGAAGAATACAAATATGATCTTCCTTGGACTCCACTTAGCGCTAATTCTAATTTTCCTTTTGACTTGGATTTTATAAAAAAATATGAATTTTTTTGGGATTTTAGAGAGCTTACAAATAATCAAGCAATCAAGTGGAATCTAGCACTCATTGAATCGCTGAAGCCACGAATAGATGTTCGGGAACTATCTTTCAATAATAAACAAGGTCGAACTCTCGAGATTACTGAGGAGTTATTGCGAAAACATAGTAAAAAGAAATTAGTTGCTTGGACAGACAATCCAGATATTAAACCTGAATGGAAAGAATTGTACGGATTGGAAATTAAAGAACCTATTCAATATAAGGGTGAACCTAGGGAAGATTATAGAATTGGCATTGAGAACCTGGATGAATATATGCGTTATAGGTATGGTGATTTTAGAGTTCCTGGTTTAATTGTTCCAGAGTTCTTTGATTTATATTGCAAACCTATTTTGGAAGTCTATGGATTGGAGCAAGTTTTTGAAAATCTATTTAGACCTAATGATCAGAGATGGTTTTTTTGGAATCCAATTCGAAAAGATGAATATGGTTTGGTTCCAAGTTTTGAAGAAACTGGAGATGATATGGAGTCACCGTTTGACAAAATGAATCCATTCCTAGAACCAAGTAGATTATTTAAACTCAA
Source organism: Leptospira sp. (assembly GCA_020831715.1). Lineage (GTDB taxonomy): Bacteria > Spirochaetota > Leptospiria > Leptospirales > Leptospiraceae. The sequence continues at coordinate 11,591 of JAFIGA010000234.1, forward strand.
AGCCGGTTCTTTAAAAGAGGGTAGGGAGAGAATCAAGCATGTTTTGGAAGTTGATATTCCGGGGCGGCAAGTTTTGCTTCTTGTTAGCGAGCCTGTCCGAGATACACTGTTAGACTTTCGATTGCCTGATTGTAGATTTTATCCTGTGACTATGGTTTATAAAAGTTTAAAAACTAATATTCCATACTATATTTTGCACCTGCGGAATCATAGCTTATGGGATTCTTTTGATTTTGATTCAAAAGAAGTTGAGTTTCGATTTGAAGCCAAGAAAACCAAATATCCAGATTTCGGTAGCCAAGAAAAAATTGAGTATTTTTTTTGGAATTATCCATTAGATAAACAACCGAAATCTACGGAAGATATTTATGAGTTTACTCGTAAGGAAAATAATAAATTTGATGTTTCTGGCAATATCCTTCCTCATTGTTTTGAACTTAAAATAGATTTGGATTTATATGTTTATAATTCCAAAATTATCGTTAGTGAATTTTTAAAAACGACTCTGGACAAAAAATTCTTGAATCATTCGACTTTTTATTCTGCCTCAAGTTTAAAGATCAAGATTGCAGATGATAAATATAGAAATTATTCCAAGTCCGATGTCGATAAGAAATTAATTTCGGAAAATATTAAAGTGGAATTAACTAAAGAAGCTCAGTATTATATTGAAAAAATGGAAAGGTTGCAGTTGGAAGACAAGCCATTTCAAAGGATATCAGGTGAGGATGAATTTTCAGAAGCAGAAAGAAAATTCAATGTAATTTTCCCGAAAGAATTTAAAAGTAAATACTTAAGTAAGAAAATCAAAATTCCAGGATTTAGATTAATGGCTATAGATAAATTCTGTATTGAATTGGGTGATTATCATTATGCAAATACATATCCAGAGGTATATAAATCTGTTGTGATTGCGTCTGCCGATGGTGGAGATACTATCCATCTTTTGTTAGAGAAGGATAGTGACTATATGTTATCTTCTAAACTATACCATTTCTACCATGAAACGGGAGAATATGAGCTTGTGGAATGAATTCTTACTTGCCTTATACCCCTATGGGTATAAAGTGGAATTATGAAAGAATTTTGGAACGAACGGTATGATTCGGAAGAGTATGTCTATGGGGAAGAACCCAACGAGTTTCTGGCGAGGATTCTACCGAACTTGAAAAAGGGAAAAATTTTATTTCCCTGTGAGGGAGAAGGGCGAAATTCAGTGTTTGCCGCACGTCACGGATGGTCGGCTGTGGGTGTAGATTGGAGTGAATCGGGCAAGAAGAAGGCTCTGAGTCTAGCGGAGAAGTATAAGGCTAACATCGAATATATAATTGGTGATGTATCCCATCTAGATTTTCAGGTGGAGAGTTTTGATGCTATCGCTCTGGTATTTGCCCATTTCCCTAAACAGATTCGAGAAGGAATCCACAAAGGCTTGATGAAGTTTTTGAAGCCGGGTGGGTATATATTATTAGAAGGATTTAGCAAGGATCATGTGAAGTTCCAAGCTGAGAATCCCAATGTAGGTGGACCGAAAGATCCTTCTATGCTTTTTTCGACCGAGATGATCCTATCGGAATTTTCAGGATTGCAAATAGAAATCTGTGAACA
>JAFIGA010000265.1 GCA_020831715.1 Leptospira sp.
GAAATACCTGATCACAACAATTTTATTAATGACAATCAATTGTGCTACAATGTTCAAATCAAGCACACATAAAGCGATTTACATGAATACATCAGAAATAGATTCAAGTATCTATGTTAATAATGAGAAAGTGAGTGAGACTTTTTATAGCATGGATTACCCAGAGAAATCCGAAGAAGTCTTTAGTGTTAGATACGAAAAATCTGGATACGAGCCCAAGGATTTTACCATACAAAAAAGATTTAATAAATACTCACTGTTAAACATCTTAACACTTGCATTGTCTCCAATCTTATTCTATATCGACTACTCAAATGACGCACTGTTTGTATATCGATTCTCTTCAGAAGAAGATTACTCCATGCCTGCCAATCCAAGCTTCAAAGAAAATACAAATTCTGCTACCTATAAAAAATTTGAATCAGCCCGAAAGAGCATGAATCCCAAGAAAGGTAAGGTTGATTTTTTTAATGTTAAAATTTTGAAGCTAGAAGATTCGAATAAGAAAGATGTTTTGGGCAATGGAAAATTCGATGGCTTACTACCTCCAGGAAAGTATACTTTTGAATTGGTGTTTTATGAATCTTCGACTGATACTTCGACAGTAACAATGGGCAACCAGAGGACAACAACAAAAACAACTAAGACTTACACTGGAAAAGTTCCGGTTAAAGGTGAAATTACAATCCAAGCTGGAATATTAAGTGCAGTTTGTGGAGATTTTAATCAAACCTCCAATTCAACAGAATATAAAATTATTAGAACAGGAAAACCAAATCCTTTTTTAGATACAGAAGAAAAATTGAAAGCAATATCTATTTTCCCATACTGCTCGCCAAAAAAGTTTAAGGCAATTTCGTCATGATTATCCATTGGACAGAATCATCATTTCTCAAAGCATAATAGAAAGTATACCATCGAATGAGGATTAAAGATCTTTCTGATTGAACTTCAATAGAATCCAAAGGCTGAAAACCTCTAGTGAATTTATTACGAATAGTACAACTGGAGAATAGTAAAAGTATAGAAATGATAAGGAATTTTTTCATCATAGTATAGATTTTTTGGTTTTTAATAAATTTCAAATTCGAATTCAAATTTGAAATACCTTTTTCCTTCTTTATTCTTTCCCACGCAATGCCGCGAAGTCCGTTAAGTTAAAAATAGGAAGGAAGAAGATCACCACATCACCATTTCCTTCGGAAAGTGGTGATGGGCAGGCGGATGCACGCGGATTTACACGGATAAGAGAAGAAGGGAATAGCGAGAGATTCCTGCCTCTGTCGCCACTGGAACTAGATTGACTTCTTTTGTCGTTTTATTTAAATTTGCCTTATGGACTTGTATTTACTTTTTGCACTCCCGATTTCTGTTATTCTCTTTTTTATGCTCCACTAGTTTAATATTCGAGAAATCCAAACGTCACAGAAACGATTGGGAGCATCTCGTATAACATACCTGGGACTATCTTTTCAATTATTGATTTTTTCTTTATTTTTGGGTTTTTCTCTGGGGGCATCATCGGGAGAAGTGTTTGGATGGAAATTCCTGCCTGTGGTAATGGGAATGGGATTTTCTTTCGTCGGAGATGTGTTCAATCTACAATTTCCTTCCATTCAAAAAAAGATGAAATATCCACTTCTGGGAGGGATAGCCGGATTCTTTCTAGCCCAGATATTTTATTTGATAGCGGTGTTTCAGATATCCAATTGGAATAATTTGTTTCAGGACGGATTGCACTATGGGATCCTTATTGCGATGTTGATTGTCCCTGCGCTTATTTTCAAATTTCGAGTTTACAATCCGGAAAGGTCCAAGTCCATTATGGCATCAGCTTTTGTGTATGGAATTCTGCTCTGTTTTGTGGTGGCACTCCTATTGAATGGAGCACTCATACAATCCGGCTATTGGTGGCTACTTGCCTTGGGTGGAGGATTTTTTCTTTTGAGTGATGCTGTCATGGGGGAGACAACCGTCCACGGGGGAAGGCATCCTGTATTTGAATTCCAGGTTCCTTGGATAACATATTTGATAGCTCAAGGGTTATTGATTGTTGGGTTTTACTTTTTGTTCTCTCAAGAATATCCGATTGAAAGCCCTCAATGATTCAAATCCGGCATCTCGATACCACTCAGTATGATATCGATTGGATAATTCTTAATCTACCGATTTTTTTTGATTTCCAATATATCGGTAAGGCACAAACTGCTTTAAGTAAGTTTGGAGTTATGATGCAAAATATTTCAAATACATTATCTAAAATTTATTCACCGGTTTTAAAGTTTTGGATATTCTATTTCTTGCTCTTGAATACTCCAATCTATGCTGAATTGTCTGAGAATGTAGACTATTCCATGAAAGATGCGCTGTATCTGATAGAAGATTCCGAATCAAACATTAATTGGAGGCAACCGGAAGATATCCCCAAAAATTCCAATTGGCAAAATCTCCCTTTAGAAGGTTTAAAACTTGGATTCACCAATCAAATTATTTGGTTGAAAATAATAGCGGAAAATAATAAAGATGTTCATCAATTTCTGATGTGGCATTTAAATAGCAATAGATTGTTGGATATTCAAATTTTCGAAGAATCAAGAGAAGGCAATTTTAAACTATTTGAATTGGGAGCAAAAGTACCTCAGTCGGAAATTAGAGATCCATGCCATGGATTTTGTCATGCATTTACTATAGCTCCAAAATTTAATAAAGTATTTCTATTTCGAATTCAATCAGATACTGCAATTCGAATAGAACCCAAATTAATTCAAGAATCAGAATTTAGAAAATCCGAAAGCACAGAAAATCTATTCTTTGGACTTTATTATGGTTTTCTAATTGCAATGATTATATATACAGTTCTTGCATACAGACAAATGAACAATACAATTTTTCTCACCTATGTTCTGTCACTTGTAACTATACTCATTTATTATCTTGTTTTTGATGGACAACTTCAAAGGTTTTTTCTGGTGGATTACCCTATTTTTCAACATAGTCTTCTTTCTCCTCTTGGAATTGCTTATTCCGGATCCTATATACTATTTGTTACCTCATTTACTAAACTGAAGACCATATCACCTAAGGTTTTTCGATTCAATATATTCTATATTGCTTTGTCTTTTTTGCTCTGTCTGGGCGGATTGACCATTATACCCAATAATATAATGAATCAAATTGCCTTAAACTGGAATATTTTTTCAATTCTTATTGGGGTAGTAACTGTAGCTATAGGGGCAGATTTTAAAACTACTGCGGGAAGGAGATTCTTTTATGGAAACTTATCAATCCTGATCTCAGGAACAATATTTATTCTATGGTGGAAGGGATATTTACCCGGAAATACTATCACTTTGAATTCTTTGCGAATAGGAACTATTTTTGAATTAATGTTTTTCACTCTCGCTCTAGGGGCAATTATTGGAGAAATCGAAACCCAGCGTAGAATTTCTTCGAAATTAGTAAAATTACGAACAAACTTTGCGGCAACATTAAGTCATGAAATAAGAACTCCTATATCGGCAATTATAGGAATGGCTGATGTGATGGGAGAAACAGAATTGAATCAATCACAGGCTAAAATATTGGAGTCTATAAAATCTGCTTCAAAATTTCTCAATACTCTAGTCAATGATGTTCTCACCTTTACAAAATTGGATTCTCAAAATATGAAAATGGATCTAGGTCATTTTCGCATTTCTGAGTTATTCGCAGAATTGGATAATTTTTTTCGAATGAGGATGCAAGAAAAAAATATTAACTTCACATTATCAAATGAGTGCGATGGAGATCCATATATAGTAAGCGATCAGCCCAAGTTATTACAAATTCTGGTAAATCTAATCGGGAATGCATTGAAGTTTACACCCAACCAAGGAAAGGTCTATGTTTGGGCTAATTGCAAAAAAGAAAATGGGCAATTTAATATTATTTTCAAAGTGAAGGATTCGGGAATTGGTATTCCGAAAGATAGGCTGGAAATAATTTTTGAGGAGTATGAACAGGCTACGGATCATACAAGTAAAATATTTGGTGGTACAGGATTAGGACTGCCTATTTCACGAAAACTAGCCAATTTTTTAGGTGGAAAATTAGAAGTTGAATCCATTGAAAATCAAGGGAGTACCTTCAGTTTATCCATAAATGTGGATGAGTATTCAGGCGAGTCACCCAATAAATCGGACAATCATTTAACATTCAATTCGAGTGGACTTGAGAAGCCGTTGCTTATAATGCATTTAGACGATCAAGAAGAAATGCGTTTATTGTTTTCGCATTATTTTAAATCTTCTCCTCATTCTCTTGAATCATTTTCCAATTCAGATTCTGCATTGGCTGAATACAATCGAAAGGAATATGATTTCGTATTTACTGATTTCTACATGCCGGGATTGAATGGGATCGAAGTCATTGAAGAAATGAGAAAAATTGATATGGAAACCCATCGAAAACCTTCTATAAAAGTGCTTTGTACTGGATCAGTATCCTACTTGACAAACTTCAATAACAAAAATACCAGTTCTAAAGCTGATGAAGTAATTTTAAAGCCATTTTCCAAGAAGGATATTTTTTCTTTGTTAAGAAAAAATGTTACTTAATTACTCTATAATGAAGTGTATACCCACATTTGGAAGCAACATTTACCACAAGAACTGGCTTTTAAAAATAGATTTCTAAATATCTACAATCGCAATTTTGCAATGATTGTATAAACTATGAGTGCATTTTTACAGGAAATGATCAAGGGAGTCTTACGATTCTTAATGGTTATATCAAAAGATTCCGAGAACGGATCGGCGATCTCTATATGCAATACATCATCCCACTTGTTACGATAACTTTTTACCCAGATACCTAACAACAGAACTTCTCCCATCATGAAAAGCTCCCTCTTGCAATTCCACTTCCACCTGTTCACAGATTTCTATTTGCAATCCTGAAAATTCCGATAGGATCATCTCGGTCGAAAAAAGCATAGAAGGATCTTTCG
>JAFIGA010000266.1 GCA_020831715.1 Leptospira sp.
GAAAAGACTTCAGGGGATGAAGAGGATTTAGGAGATGTGGGTGGAAATGCTTTTTGGGTAGATAGTAGGTTTTGTTGATTAACGTTTTATTTATTATTTTTTACTTATTACCTTAATCAACAACTTACACTATCTAACCTAGACCAGTTTCCACCTCAATCCGGGGCAACCCGAGGGCGGGAATCCCCAAAATCCCTGGAAGTCTTTTCTTGAAATAATCCCAATGAGGATTTTGGGGATTGGTGTGGAAGTGGATGGTAGCGACAAAGTTGGTGGTGTTTCAAGGATAAGAGAAAAGTAACAAGGATATTCACTGCCGTTTTGAAGGCAGTGAATAACAGGATGGCTTCGTCACTCGCGTTCCTCGCCAACAGGTTTACGAGTTTAGATTTAGAAAGGTAGTATTTTTGATTAGAGTTTTTTATTTTTTTTTATCAATAATAAATCCTTTATTTACAATCCTTTAATGAGGGTATTCTCTGTAGCGACTCTTTGCACTTCCTAGCAGGACACATGCGACACGGAGACCCTCCGATCTTTTCTTACCTGCTACCGAGCACCTGATATGGTGCGAGGTATCCTGTTATTTGGGATCCAGTACCAGCCAGCCCTACCCCCTGGTGCTGGAGACCAAATATCCTTGTTACTTCTTCTTTCCCCATCCGGGGCAACCCAAGGGTTGGAATCCCCAAAATCCCTGGAAGTCTTTTTTTCAAATACTTCAGGGGATGAATAGGATTAGGGGATTTAGGTGGAAACTTATTGTAGGGAAATAGTTAGTAGTGTTGGAGGAAATATAAAAAAGAAAGAAAGTAACAAGATACCCTCTATCATTTAGAAGCCAAACTGAGACAAGTTTTCTCACATTTTCCCGTAGTATGCGTTCAGGGTGCGCGTCTAGTAGGGAATCTAACAAATAAATACTCATATATAATATACAAATATTGCCATGGTAAAAAATCCGAGGAGACCGGCTAAGAACTTTTCTCCATCACGGAAGCTTCCAAAGCTGGCGAATGCGGTCACTCCGATAGATAGAGCAAAGAAAAATCGATCCAATACATCTATATGGTAGAAAAATAAAAAGAACAATACAAAAGCAAATGATATAGAATATTTTATCTTAAACTTTTTCGGTATGATAAATCGAATTCGATTTTCTATAATAGCATCTGATTCTTCTGCTTTACGATTTGGAATACGATCCCGAGTCAAAAGCAACATTAGAAATGCGACTGTGAAACTAACTAGCACTCTATATAAAAAATTCAACTTAGTTCCAATCATTTCGGTTATGAATACGGGAGCTAGATCGATGTAGTATCGCTCTAGAAGAATAGAAAACAAAGGAGTGAGTAGCATAATCCAAATTGCTACACGAGATGATGGTTTGGATATTGTGATTCCTGCGAGAAATACGGCTAATATTCCCGGTGTTAGATAAGAACTTTTTTCCGATACGGCAATGAAAAAGTTTTCTCCTGATTTGGGCGAATAAGTATAGATAGCAAGTAGAACAGAAATTCCCAATACAAAAAGTATGAAGTATTTTCCCACTTGAACAATGGATGAATCTTTAGAATTCTTACGAATGTATTTTCCATATATATCAAAGGCGAAAAGAGTAGATGCGGAATTCGCCATGGAATCCAAGGAAGAAACGATTGCCGAAAATACACCTACCGCAATCAAGCCTTTCAATCCATAGCTATTCGGTATGATTCGTTTCACCAACTGTGCGAATGTATCATCCGGCAAAACTTCCGCCGAAGAAAAAAGGGAAGTAGCCGCAATTCCCGTGGTGATTGTTACAAATGGTACGATCAATTTCAAGAAGGATGCAATCAAGATTCCAATTCTCGCTTCCTTTTCATCCACGGCGGCAATGGCTCTCTGAACTATGTACTGATTGGTACTCCAATAAAATAGATGGAGTATAAACAGTCCACTGAGGATTCCGGGAAAGGGAAGATCGGGATGATCGGCAGGCAGACGAATGTTCATCTTTTCTTTGTTTTGGACAAGCTCCCAGAAAGATATTGTATCCGGAGATGCAAAGGTAAAATAGGAAAGAAGCACCGCAGCAAGTAGAAGAAGAACCGATTGTATCACATCCGTTATCACAACTGTTTCCAATCCACCATGATACGTATAAAGAAGGCAGATCAGAGCCAAGGCAATGACAACCATCTCATATGAAAAAGCTTCATCCAATAGATAAATCGTCGCTCTCGAACCTATATAGAGTGCTGCTGTCATCTGAATGATAATCAGAAGTATTAATATAATCGAATAGGCAGAACTACAAATGGGATGAAATCGATTCTCCAAATACTGACTGAGAGTTGTGATGCCCAATCGTTTGTAGATAGGCAGTAGCACATAAGCAAGAACAAGCAAAGCGGGTATTGCCCCAAATTCATAAAAGCTCTGGGCGAATCCTATCGAAAAACCCACCCCCAGCATCCCCACCAATTGGTTGGAAGAGATATTCGTTGCAAAAAGCGAACCCGCAACCCCCCACCACCTGATTCTGCCTCCGGCTAGAAAATAATCCTTGGAAGTAGATTGAACCTTCCTACCACTAAAAAGTCCTATGGAACTGGTAATCGCAATGATAACAAAAAATACAAAAAAGTCCAGAGTTTCCATATTATAAAGACATTCAATCAGGACAGCAGAATGGCAAGTAATTTTGAGAAATTAGTTTGATTCTAAGATAATTAAAAATAGGCTGAATATAAGCTCGAAAATATACAAAAATGAAGCGCTCTATCCTAATTACTACCATTCTTTTTATGGCATGTTTTGCCTTCTTGGTTGTTTATTCCTGCAAGGATAAATCCTCTGTTAACTCATTGGTAGCAGTTGATGAAGTTTTTCCGGGTAAAGTATGGGCAGGTGTGATTCCCAATTTAAAACCGGTAAAAGGAGTGGGTGGCATTACGGCTAAAGACTGCGGAAAATGCCATGATGAAATCTATAAAGAATGGAAGACTTCATCTCACTCCCAAGCCTATGTAGATTTACAATTCCAAGCAGAACTTTCCAAGAACACCGGAGCAGAATGGATCTGTCTCAATTGCCATATACCCATGCAGAACCAAAGAGAAGAAATCATAGTAGGACTGATCAATGGAGACTTCAAATACCCTAAAACTGTAGCCAATGAAAAATTTGATCCGGAGTTTAAACAAGAAGGCGTGAGTTGTGCATCTTGTCACCTTGCTCAAGATGAAGATGGTGAAACCTATGTTATTGGGGTAAATGGCAACACCAATCCACCTCATCCTGTACGAATCGAACGTGAAAGATTGAAAAACCGTTGTCTAGACTGCCACAATGAAGTATATGAATTGGACCCCACCTTGGTATGCAATTTCCAAACAGGAGATGAAATGGCTGCTAGCAAACACATTCCCGAGGATGGGAAGCATTGTTCCAATTGTCACATGCCCACCATCCAAAGATCACTTGTAAAGAAATCCATGAATAAACCGATACGCTCTGCACACCGCCATACCTTTTGGGGAGGAGGTGTTCCCAAAAATTACGAACTCTATAAATATTTAAAAACATCCGGTTACAAATCGTCCTTACATCTTGAATTTGCCGGAATCAAAGAATTGGATGGAAGATGGGAAATCACTCTCAATGTAGAAAATACAAACCCGGCACATATGCTCACCTCGGGCGATCCGGAACGACATATCCGAATTGATGCAGTTCTCCATTTCCAAAATGAAAAATCCTCGGATATAGTAAGTTATAAAATCGGGCAAAATTGGGAATGGTGGCCCAAGGCAAAACAAATCAGCGACAACCGTTTGTATCCCAAAGAACGCAGAAAGATCCAAATATTCATTCCCATGCCGGATGAATTCACTAAGGAATCTGCCGATACCCTTTCCCTGGAAATTTCCGCACACCATGTTCGTTTAACAGAAGAAAATGCAAAGTCTATGATCGAAAATGCAGATAAGGTTTTGCCGGAATTTCGGGAAAAGGTTCGCAATCTAAAGGAACACTATCCTTATGCAACGGAAATTTTCAGGAAAGAATACCCTTTTGCAAGGTAGAAGGGAGAATTTTGGAATTTGCCCCTATTTGTTGACATTTGTCATAAGAATTTCCTCCCAAAACCGGGTATTTTTTTCCTTTTCCTGACGTTCCTGTGACAAAGCCTGTAAGATAAGGGATAGAATTATTAGTATATGTGGAGCAGTTTAGTAATCCTACACACCAACTCTGAAGACCGAAAGGAATTGGAACTCGATCAGTTCTTTTCCTGGCATACTTGTATGAGGTCTATCTACGTCGGCGACTCGCGCCTTGTATCTTTTACAGATCTACCCCATTTGTCCAATTACAGCATATACACTGGCTACCATGCCTACCGGTTTTTGTTGGAAGTTTCCTCAGGAATTCACTCCAAATTATTCGGTGAATCAGAAATTCAGTCCCAGTTCAGGGATCGTTTCGCTCCCGCAAATCTCAAAGAGATTCCTGTTCTATCTTCTTACTTGCTGAAACTCAGGGATCAGATCCTTGAACAAAGCCGAGCCATTCGCTCCGAGTTTTTTACCGGTCATGGAAGACAGACCTATGGTGGTATTGCCGATTCTATTCTTCCATCGGATGAGTCCGTTGCCCTACTGGGAACCGGGAATCTATCCGAATCCATGATCACTCATTTAAAAAAGAAAAATAGAAATCTAACGGTAGTTGGTCGAAACTCCGAAAAATTAAAAGAGCTACGTGAGAAATTTGACATTGAGACTGCATTCTGGGAAGACTACACTCCGGGTAAGGATCATATAGTTATCGCCGCTCCGGTTGACATTCAAGATTGGTTGGGTAGATTTTCCCGAACTAAAAAGATCTTGGATTTTCGTGGTGAGGGCAGATTGTCCTGCAACAATCAAAATATTGAATATACAGATTTCCAAGAAATCCTTGGCTATATAAAAGACACGGAAGATAAATTGGAAAGTATACGTGGAGAGATCCATGGTTTCATAGATGACTTAGTGCAGACCCGGGAAGAAGAGCAATATCATATGCCTCATGGATGGGAAGATTTAGTTTGTTTCGCAATATAGTCCTTGGTGCCAGAAGATCCACACTCGCCAAACTACAAGCCTATCATGTAGGAATAGAACTTTCCAGAAAATTTCCCGATGTAAACATCCAATTCCGTTTCCAAGAATCATCCGGAGATAAAGATTTAACAAGCCCTTTATGGAAAATGGAAGGAAAAGGTGTCTTCACAAGAGATCTCCAAGAAGAATTGATCAAGGGCACCATCCACTGCATCGTCCACTCTTGGAAGGACTTGGATCTTGAAGATCGCGTCGAAACAAATGTTCATTCCGTACTTCCCAGAGAAGACCAAAGAGATGTTTTTCTATTCAAGAAATCTATTTGGAGTCAGATCCAAGAATCCGGTAATAATTCAGCCGGTGTTCCGGACAAGTTGACCATTTGCACATCTTCTCCCCGAAGAGAATTCAACTTGAAGAACTTCTTTCCCCAATACCTCCCCAAGAGTTTGCAAAATGTTCCGATAGAATTCACATCCATTCGTGGCAATATCCAAACCAGAATGCGTAAATTCTTGGAAGGGGATTTCTCCGGCTTGATCATGGCGAAGGCAGGAATTGATAGACTACTCTCATTTCCCGATACCATCCAAAGTCTGGATCCGGCATTGCAAGCAATCATACCGAATGAAGACAAAAAAGAATTTCAAGAAATTTCCCATCTTATAAGAAGCTACTTGGATCAAATGATGGTTATGGTTTTACCCCTATCCCTCAATCCGAATGCTCCGGCACAAGGTGCCCTTGCCGTAGAAGTCTTAAAAAAAGATAACGAACTCAGTGAACTTTTTGCCCAGCTAACAGATCCAGAAACCAATTCCAATACTTTGCTAGAGAGAAAGATTCTTGGGCAATTCGGTGGTGGCTGCCACCAAAAGATCGGTGTTGCCATACTTTCCCGAAACTGGGGAAGAATTCAATTCATGCGTGGACTCACCGATGCGGGAGTTCATCTGAATGGTCAATCTGTATTGGACGAATCCAATGAAATCAATGCAAAGCAGACGAAATATTCTAGTGATCAGGTATGGCCTCCCAATGCAAAGATGCTAAACCGCAAGAGGAAAGATTTAGCCACCAAACTCCCCGAAAATGAAGATCTATTCATTGCCAGAAAGTCGGCAGTTTCAGAAGAACATGTTTCGATCCTAAAGAAATTGCAACCTATGGAGAAAATTCTCTGGACAGCAGGAACCGGAACCTGGCGAGACCTTGCCAATAAAGATCTATGGGTGCATGGAACAACTGATAGCCTAGGAGAGACCGAGGGCATTGATATTGAAACATTGATCGGCAGAAAAACCAACTTTATAAAACTAACACACAACCTTTCAAGAGGGGAATCCTCTCCGTTTCCGGTTTTGACTACCTATGAAGTATTGGGATTTGAAGATATTCCTCATATAGAACCTAATTCGATTTTGGCGGCGTTTTGGCGTTCCGGTTCCGAATTTGATTCCATCACAGAAAGATATCCGAAACTAAAAAATGTGGAACACTACTGTGGAGTGGGTTCTACCTATGAGTATCTAAAATCAAAAGGCTTACAACCTATACCCTATTATAATTTTAAAGACTGGGCGGATTCCCTCGCCCAAGGTGAAGCATAACATTATGAATCACCTCGCAACCAAACCAAAGAACAAGGAAATAAATGATGAAATCCAGTGAGTTATTTGAAAGAGCCAAAAAAGTGGCACCGGGCGGAGTTCACTCACCCGTTCGATCCTTCGCATCCGTTGGTGGAACCCCTGTATTTTTTGAGAAAGCCGATGGGGCAAAAATGTGGGACGTAGAAGGAAAAGAATACATTGATTACTGCCAAAGTTTTGGTCCCCTGTTATTCGGTCATAGACATCCCGATATTGCTAAAGTAGTTCATGAAACTACGGATCTCGCTTGGTCCTTCGGTGCGGCTGAACCCTACTCTCTTGAGTTAGCTGAATTCATCACAAGCCGAATCCCTTGGGTAGAGAAGATACGATTTGTAAACTCCGGAACGGAAGCAGTAATGTCCGCTCTTAGAGTGGCTAGAGCCGCCACCGGAAGATCCAAGGTTTTGAAATTCGATGGTTGCTACCATGGACATTTGGATGCCTTGTTGGTGAAAGCCGGCTCGGGGCTTGCCGGAGAGAGTTCGAGTGACAGTGCGGGAATTGATGCAGGTATGATTTCTCAGACATTGGTTCTACCTCTCAATGATGAAAAGGCTTTGATTGAACTATTCGAAAAAGAAGGGAAAAACATTGCCTGTTGTGCAATAGAACCTCTTCCCGCAAACTATGGATTGTTGGAACAGAGAAAGGAATTCCTTCAGAAATTTGCCCAGCTTGCCAAGGAATATGGATGCCTATTGCTATTCGATGAAGTGATATCCGGATTCAGAGTTGGCTTCCAAGGAATGGCAGGTGAATTGGGAATTGAACCGGATCTAGTCTGTTATGGTAAGATTCTGGGAGGAGGATTTCCCGTGGGAGCCTACGCCGGTCGTACCAAATACATGGACTTGGTTGCCCCCCAAGGTCCGGTCTACCAAGCGGGAACTCTGAGTGCCAATCCATTCGGTATGAGAGCAGGGCTTGCCATGGTTTCCAAGTTATGGAATGAAAACCCCTATCCTCAACTCGCGGAAAGAACCAAAAAAATGACACAAGCAATTGTGGATTTACTCAATGGAAACAAGGCTACCAACGATATAGAGTGGACAGCTTCCACATACGGATCATTGTTTTGGTTTCACCAAAAGACGGATGAGCCGATTCGAACCATATCCGCTATTCCTAAGGGGCACAAAGAGAGATTTGCCAAGTTCTTCCATGCATTATTAAAAGAAGGTGTCTACTTGGCACCTAGCGGATATGAAGTGGGATTTCTTTCCACCGCACACGATGATGCAATCATCCAAGAAACAATTCGCAGATGTGAGATTGCTCTAAAGAAGTTATAAATGAAATTTTATCTCAATATAAACAGGAGACAGAATCAATAATTTATTGAATACCGAAATACCACAATGACAACAGTTCAGAATTTTAAAATACACAATGCACTATTTGCCAATGCAATCAATCGCATTCCTCAGAAGACTCCACCGATTTGGTTTATGAGACAAGCGGGACGATACCATAAGCACTACCAAAAGCTAAAAGAAAAATATAGCTTCATAGAGCTCTGCAAGAACCCGGAATTAGCGGCAGAGACGGCATTGGGTCCTGTTGCCGATTTTGGATTCGATGTATCTATTCTCTTTTCCGATCTACTTTTTCCCTTGGAAGCTATGGGTATGGGATTGGAGTATAAACCGGGACCGGTTCTTTCTCACAAGATTCAATCCCTGGAAGACGTCTCTAGATTGAAAGATGTTGACGATGCCTTGGAAGGAGTTGCCTTTCAAAAGACGGCAGTCCAACTAACAAGACAAGTTTTACCTAATGATGTGTCCTTAATCGGATTTCTAGGTGGACCGTGGACACTCTATACCTACGCCAGCGTGGGTAAACATGAAGGCAATATGGCTTTTTCCAAAGCACATCCCAAGATTACAGATGCATTCTATGATAAACTCATGCCCTTATTGAAGGAAAATCTTCGTTTGCAGATCGAAGGTGGTGCTGAGGTTGTGATGATTTTGGATACATCCGGTGGGGATTTAAGTCCCAATCTATTTCAGAAATATGTTGCCAATTCACTGAGAGAACTATGTGCACTATTTCCGGGAAGAGTTGGCTACTATGCAAAGGGGAGCACAGCGGATCAACTGAAGTTGGTAGCTGATATTCCCGGGCTTGCCGGATTTGGAGTGGATCATAGATTCGAATTGGCTACTCTTATGAAGTCGAAATTATCCAAGGGGATTTTGCAGGGGAATTTTGATCAGTCTTTGTTGTTTTTGGATAAGGAAGATTTCCGAAAAGAACTCAAGGCTTATATACGACCCATCCAAGAATTGACTCTGGAAGAAAGAGCCGGTTGGGTCTCCGGTCTAGGTCACGGGATTCTTCCCGCTACACCGGAAGACAATGTGAGAGAAATGATTGCAACCATTCGAGAGGTATTCCAATGAAAGAAACTATTATCATGAACGCTAGTACTACAATGAATCCAACCGGGCAGATTCGAAAAGATCTGTTGAATAAATACGATATACCTGCACCACGTTATACTAGTTATCCGACTGTACCTTACTGGACGGAGAACCCGACAACGGAAGATTGGATTGACTCTTTGAATCGCACTCTGGCAGATAAGGAATCGAGTTTTGCCATATATATTCACCTACCATTTTGCGAGACACTTTGTACTTTTTGTGGATGCAATACTTCCATTACCAAGAATCATAAATTAGTGGAGAATCCATACATGGATGCCTTGGAAAATGAATGGAGACTTTACAAAGAAAGAGTTCCTGCACTCAAAACGACTCCTATCAAAGAACTTCACTTAGGTGGTGGAACTCCGACATATTTCTCCGAAGACAATCTGGAAAGAATGTGTAACTTTTTACTGGATGGGCAATCCATTGCCGAAGGAGCGGAATTTTCCATCGAAGTGGATCCCAGAAGAACCAGAAAGTCCCAATTGGAAGTTCTATACAAGTATGGTTTCAAAAGAATCAGCTTGGGTGTTCAGGATTTTGACCCGGAAGTGCAACGATTGGTGAATCGAATCCAACCTTTCGAAGAAACAGAATACATTACAAATTCAGCAAGAGAACTGGGATATGATTCAGTGAATTTTGACCTAATCTATGGGCTACCCAAACAAACTCTCGCAACCATTGAGAACTCTGTGCAACAGACCATTAAACTCAGACCCAACCGAATCGCATTCTACTCCTATGCCCATGTTCCCTGGATCAAATCTTCCCAGCGACTTTTCACGGTAGACGATCTACCCAAGGGTGAAGAAAAACGAGAACTCTATGAATTGGGAAGGACTCTTTTGGAAGCAGGAGGATACCGAGAAATTGGAATGGATCATTTTGCACTCGAAGACGACGGACTCTGGAAATCCTTCCAGTCAGGTTCCCTTCATAGAAATTTCATGGGATACACTTCTCAACAAACAGATGTTTTATTGGGAATGGGAACTTCTGCAATTTCAGAATCTCCCGATTGCTTCCACCAAAATGAAAAGCTGGAGATCAAATACAGAAAAATTCTGGGAGAAAACAAACTCCCAACTCTAAGAGGTCACAAGCTCAATACCACCGATCGGGAGAGAAGAAAATTGGTTTTGGAATTTATGACTACCTGGAAGGTAGAAGTTCCGGATGATCTATTCGAGGATGTAAAAGAATATCTGAACCATATGTATGAGGATAACTTGATTGAATGGGATGACAAAATTTTAAAAGTTACCGAACAAGGAAGACCTTTCTTGAGAATTGCCTGCACAGCTTTTGACGAAAAACTCAGAGCTCAAAAGCCCAATGGCAATCTCTTTTCGCAAGCCATCTAAATTATGAGTCATATACTAATTATAGGTGGTGGGATTTCGGGTTTGGTTTCGGCATATTCCGAATTGAAGAAAGGAAACCAAGTCACTCTCAAGGAAGAAAAAGATCGTCTGGGTGGAATGCTCCATACTTTAACTACTCCATACGGACTGGTTGAAACAGCGGCGAATGGCTTACTGAATTCCGCCAAAGTGGAACAACTCATTGAAGATCTAGGATTACAGATCACATACCACAACAAAGCATCCAAGAGAAGGTATTTCTATATCAATGGAAAGCTACGAAGATTGCCAATCTCCTGGAAATCAGGAATCCGCGGGCTTGCCGGTTTCTTCTTTAAAAACGCCAAGCCTTTGGACGAAGAAACAATGGAAGAGTGGTCCAATCGTATATTTGGAGAAGAGATTACCTATAATCTCATTGAACCGGCATTAGGAGGAATCTA
>JAFIGA010000235.1 GCA_020831715.1 Leptospira sp.
AAAGAATAGAATAGATAGGATAATAACTCGTTTGGAACTCATTGATAAAAACAAGGATCTCGCAACAATTGTTTCGCGTAAAGGAAAAGCCGGAATCTATGTGCACTATCCTTTTTGCATTCAGAAGTGTAATTATTGTGATTTTTTTTCGATTGGTAATGGAAGATTTCCCTCCAAGGATGAGGATAGAATTTTTCCGGCATATCAAGATGAACTTCTTGCGAGGCTTGAGGAATTTCCCGATTGGGGGAAAATGGAATTTGATACAATATTTCTAGGCGGTGGGACACCTTCACGGATGAGTCCAAAAGGCTTGGAAGAACTCCTCAATTCACTCTCGAAATATCTTTCCATTTCTCAAGATGCTGAAATTAGCCTGGAGGCAAATCCGGAAGATATCAGTAAAGAAAATCTAAAAATTTGGAAATCTTTAGGTATCAACCGAATCAATATGGGATACCAAACTTCTCATGCAAAATACCTTAGTTATGTGGGGAGATTCTACGATCCTGAGATTTACAAGCAAGCTCCCATACTTCTTGCCGAATCTGAGTTCACTCGTTACGGCTATGATCTAATCTATGGTTTCCCCGGTCAGACAATGGCAGAATTCATCGAAGACATGGAAATTCTGACTCAATACGAACCACCACATATCAGTATCTACTCGTTAACCATGGAAAAAGGAACCGAATACTCTCGCAAATTTCGAGAAGGAAAAATGAAAAAACCCGAAGAAGATCTTCAGGCAGATATCTTGGAACTACTCCCGGATCTTCTCGGATCTAAAGGTTGGTCTTGGTATGAAGTTTCCAATTACTGCAAGCCGGGCTTCCATTCTCGTCATAATTTGAAGTATTGGACAATGGAGCCCTATCTTGCACTCGGTCCTTCGGCACATGGCTTCACCGGAAGCAAGAGATACAGCAATCCCAGAAATTGGGAGAGTTATCTAAAAGAGCCTAGCAGATCGCAATGGTCGAATTCGGATGAAAAACTGGAACTGGCTATAGGATTGTTTAGAATTTTTTACCCTATTGAAATGAAGAGTTTTTGGGAGAACCACCCTTCTCTTGATAATGAAAAAGTAGAAAAAATGCTTAAAAAATGGGCTGCTTCAGGTTTAGCTGAATATGACATAAATACAACGTTATTTGCCTGGAAAAAAGAGGCGGTTTTTCGTTTGGATGAGTTGATTTTTGAATTTTGTCAAAAAGTTTAATCCAAATCCTTGAAAAAACAGAGATTTTTTATGATCGATTTGTTGGATTTTTCTATTTTCTCTCGTCAACTAAAGATGTAGTAACCAACCTAAACATTAACGGCAGTGGAAAAATCCGCTGCCTATTTTTTTCCCGGAATCAAGTTCCACACAAATAATTCTATAGAAGAATCTCAATTCTATGAGAATTTATTGAATAGCAATTGTCCGATTGATTTTCCCCGGAAGGCAAATGTTTTTGGAGTAATCGCAATAGAATAATTTTCCTGTTAATTGGATGGAACCTTTTCCATCAACTTGCATCGTCATTGGTTCAATATGGGAATAGTATTCCGGTTTGTCCGATCTTGGTTTACCTTTAAACTTTAAATCCGAAGACATTACCTTTAGTCCAAACAGTCCTTCCGCAGATAATTGGTTTGGTGCATCTATCTGAATACCGAATCCACTTTCTGCTTGTAAGGATAATGTAACAGTACCCCCATCACGCATTGCCTGTGTTGCGACCGGAATTTTATCTTTATCTGATTTTTCAGTGTTGGCAGAATTACCGGAAGAACTCTCGGAGCAAGAAATCATTATGAGACAAGCTAGGACGTTAAGAAATAAAAATTGTTTCATAACTCCAAGCTAGACTTCAAGTTCACTATGTCAAATCTTTTGTAAAACCACACAGCGATTGGAATTGGTTCCTTTTTCATTATTGGATACCTTCCAACAATTGGAAAGCTTGGTAAACTTTTGCGTATTGATATAGGTTCTACTCCAGTCCAATCCAACAGACATTCCTGCTTCCAATACAAAATCATCGAGAGGAATGATGGTTTTCCCTTTTTTGACCTCACCTACTTCTACAACAATATAGCCCCCCTTCTTTACAACTCGCGAGGTTGCACGAAGAGTGTCTCTCATGAATTCAGTCCACTCTCTCACAGAGGAGAGAACAGATATTCCATCTGTCTGTTCTTCGGGAATATCCAAAAACCAATGACGAATCCAATTGTCGGTTTGATAGTTCACTTTGTCCAGGAATGGAGGGGAAGTCACAACTAAGTCCGCAGAATTGGATGGTATGGGATCTAGCTTTCTAACATCGGATAAATAGTATTGATTATTTGATGAAAATTCATGAAAAAAAGGAGGCAGAGCTTCGCTTAGATCTCTTTTAAGTTTACTTTTAATTCTGGGAACAATTGGTCGGTAGTCCGGTTCAATTCCCTTTTTTTGGTTATTCTTTTTTTGCTGCTCAGCGGGTATGGAAACTTGCGGAAAACTATAAACCGAAAAGAATCCCTTGCTGTGACCATGAAGCCGGGAAAGAGCAATCATTTTTACAAAATCCATCTCGGGACTATTGTCTTGAGAACAGATTTGTTTTAGATTTTTCAATTCCTTTAAGGTATCTTTATGATAGAAAGCCAAAAGTTTTTCATCCATCTCATCTTCTCTGGTCTTAGCCGTTAGATCCATCTTGTCCAATATATGATTCAGTGAATCAATGCTTGGTATGGTTCTTCTGGACTTTGCCAAAAAAACAGAAAGTGGATTGATGTCATTGTGTATGGCATAATGACCTTCAAGATTAGCCTGGATTGCCGTTGTTCCTCTTCCACCAAACGGATCAAATACGACAGATCCTTTTTTCTTGAGAAATTCGGAAAAGAAAAAAGATGGAAGCTCCGGTTTGAAGGATGCTCTATAGCTTACGGAATAATGAATGGAATGTGCCTGTCTTTGCTTGGAAGTCCAGAACTCTCCCTCTGAATATCTTTCGTCGAGTGATGGTTTGAGGATTGCTTGTACCATAGTATAAAATATCTATCGGCACATTTTGCATTTTTAACCTATAACAAATATTCTGCGAATGCGACATAATCACCGGAACATAAGAAGATCATGAGGTATGGGAGAAATTATTTCGAAATCCAATCCTGTATCGGGGTGGACAAAACTAATTTTGGAACAGTGGAGAGCCTGTCTATGATGCCCGATTTTTTTGGCGAGATTTTCATTCCAGCCGGCTTTTATAAAATCCAAAAAAACAGTTTCATCGCTTCCATACATTTTGTCGCCCAAAAGTGGATAGCCCAGAGAGAAACAGGTGGCTCGAATTTGATGAGTTTTGCCGGTAATGGGAATAGCTCTGATCAATGAAATTCCATTCTTGAAGTTTATCTTCTCGAAGGATGTCTCAACTTCAGAGATTTTTTCGGAATCGGGTTGCGTTTCCGTATAAGAAACTTTTTTTCTAAGTTGGGAAGTTTCATCTCCAACAAGATATCCTTTAGCGTGCAATCTCTCCGGAAAATCACCCAATACCCAGACTAGATATTCTTTATAGATGGATTTTTTCTGAAATTGTTTACTTATAATGCTACTGGCTCTCTCATTTTTTGCAAAAATGACAACTCCGGATGTCTCTCTGTCCAATCTATGGCAGGTATGGAATTTTATCTCGGGATAGGTTTTTTCCATTAGAGAAAGTAAGGTATTATTTTTATACCTACCGGCTGGATGGATTGGTATATCAGGAGGTTTATCAACAATGAATAGAGATTCGTCTTCATATAGAATTTTCCAATCATCATTGATAGGAGGCTCCCTGCTCAAATCCTCATCTAGTGTAATACCAATCGTATCTTGGTCTGTGATCAATTGGTCTTGTTTGGCGATAAATCCATTAACTTCAATTGCACCGGATTGTAACAATTTAAACCATTCATTTCTCGGAAGATAGGTGAACCTTTCTTCCAGATAATCCAATAGCAATGCCTTTCTACTGCATCTTGTGGAATAGAATGCCAATTTGTATGCCTCTATTCCTCATTGTTATTTTCTGATTGGGAATTGGCTTGAGAATTCAGAAATTTTTCCAATAATTTATAATCAGGAACTGTAAGGTTGTAGAATTCAACTCCTACTCGGAAGTTGGTTTCCATATTTTTCATGTTTTTGATCATAGCTCGGATGATGCTTTTTTCACCATTGGGATAAATCAATTCGAATATTATAATTTCCCCCATAGAAAATGATCGAGAAAAAAACCTGGACTGTGGATGTAAAAATGAAAGACCTGTTGAACTAAGATCGCTGACCTCACAAACCTCCTTGGATTCCTGGAAAATTCCCGTATTAATGATCTCTCTTGTTATGGTCGAGGTTACCATTTGAATTGATTCATAGGAATCGTTTGTGAGTGGGTTCTGCCCCAAAACTTGTACATAACCCAATGGAGTATAACCCTTGTATTTAACAGGAATAGAAATTTCGGAGATAAATCTTTCCTCTAATTTTACAATTTGTATCAAACGAATGTATTCTTCGAATGGAAAATAATCCCTGGGCACACTGGAGGGTTCCTTTCGATTCGGAATAAAAATTGGTTTATCGTAATTCTGCATCAACCTCAAACGATTATCCAACCTTGGAGAATAATAAATATTTGCATGATCGAACTTGGTTTTTAGTTTTGATGTAAACTGAGTTAAAATTCGATCCACATTATCATCATCAAAACCTTGGGCTTTATGAATTTCATTTTGGTTCAATGTCATTGTGACTCGAAGCTTATTGGAATTACCTTCGAGATTGATTCGATTCCCTTCTCGCTTTGCTTCTCGCAGAATCATCTTAATCGGCATCAATACTTCGTAACCTTTATCATCTCCACCCAGATATTTAAAACTTGTCAGTATTTTTGTTCCGTTATGGGATAGAGTGAGAATTCGATCATCTGATTGAAAATGTCGATTGTGAGTAATGATTAGTCCATTCTCTTTAAGCGATATAACCTTAGCCGGATATTCTCGATTGT
>JAFIGA010000285.1 GCA_020831715.1 Leptospira sp.
GAAAAAGTAGAGAACTCTTTGTATGTATAATCCAAAAAAACATAGTCTCGATTCTTGTAATAAATCTCTGAATCACCACTTTTAAGTGTTACAGTATATTTGTGGCTGATTCCTTCTTTTTGATCTACTCCTGTGAAATAATCAATATGTTCTTCTTTGCTAACTCTAAGACGATTTTTTCCGACAGGAACTTTGACTTTTTTCAAAGGAGTTTCCCCTAATTTCTCAATACCTAGGAAAACTTCAGCACCAGGTGGATCTGATTCCACAGATATATAGGAATCTTTTGGAAGAGGCTTCATTGTATATGAAAACTTTTGGGGCGAGTTTTTATTAAGTCTAAATTCCTCACGAATTTCTTCGTAACCCTTCTCTGTTACGAGTATCTCATGATCACCCAGAGTTGCAGGATAATTCTTTACGGGGGTCTTTCCTATATACACATCATCCAAAAAAACCAAAGCTCCGGATCTCGAACCTGTATCAATGGAAATTGTGGAAAAGTCTTTTTGGATCAATGATTTCTTCAGTTTTTCGGCAAGAGGGCTCATTTCCTGAAAAGCTCTGATGAAACTAGTTTGGTGTGATTGAGTAACTACCTTGCCATTCCAAAGGAAAGTGAGTTCAAATGTAGAAACCAACTTATCTTCACCGGACGAATTGAACTCCCCTGTGACAACATAAAAACATTTATTTTTG
The DNA here is from genome assembly GCA_020831715.1 of Leptospira sp. Lineage (GTDB taxonomy): Bacteria > Spirochaetota > Leptospiria > Leptospirales > Leptospiraceae. The sequence continues at coordinate 700 of JAFIGA010000285.1, forward strand.
TAACCAAGGCGAAATGCCTCTTCTTTTTCCGGTGAATAATCATGACTGCGGAAAAATTGAACCTTCAAAGGGATATATCGTGGATCTTCTGCAGGTTTCAACACTTTTTTACCCGTTAGTATATCATCCCATTCATCATCTGTATATTCTAATTTTCTTTTTTTGGCAGGATCGAGTCCTCCATCTTGCAATTGCCTGACTGTTGAAATCTTTTCTTCTTTTTTCTTTTTATCTTTCTTGCCCATCTGATGCCTTACAACTTCAGTCACGACATTTTCATCGTATACCATTCCCATCTTTCGAGTTTCAGTAACAAGAATTGCGGGAATTCCACGGGCCAAATATTCATCCGAACTTAAATCCGATGGTTCCGAATTTGTTGCTTGGGATTGATTCTTTAAAGCGTTTCTAAATGGATAAATACAAATAGTTCGAGATTCTTCAACTTCCTTGGATCCGGGTGTATAGACTTCAGATAGTTTATAAATATCATCAACAGCTAATATGGGAGCAATGTGCAAGGAAAAAAATATAGAAACCAAAATTGATGATACGATCTTTTTCATTTTTTCCCCAAACCAATCACTAATAAAATTATTCCCAAAATTGGAACCAATACCGCCCCAGGATTTCTATCAAAATAATCACCCGAAAACGCTATCTGCTCTCCCAATCCCGGTCCAAAAATATCCCCGGACCAATCCACTCCCAAAAAACTAAATATGGCAAGAGCCATAATAACTGTGGGAACTCCGGTAATAAATAAATACCATACCATTGAGACCAGTCCCGGCAGAATATGTCTTCCGAAAACGTGAAGCCTACTCCCACCCATGGCAAGAGAGGCGCATACATAGCCACTGTTTTGAATTTCCCTTAGTCTTGCAATCATTGATTCATATCCTAAGGCCCAATCGGAAAGGATGATTGCAATGGGTAGAGACAAAAAATTTGCCCCCATGCCTGCAACCACTAAAAGTGCTGTAAGTAAAGACGGAATGGATAGAAATACATAAGACAATTGATTCAAAAAATAAGAGACGAATTTTCCCGATATAAAACCAATCAAGGCAACGAAGAGCGAAAAACAAAGCGTGGCAATTCTCGCAGGAATAGCGATCAAGACCGTGGAGAGAACTCCATAAGAATACAAAGAATAAACATCCCTTCCCAATCTATCACAACCCAGTGGGTGTTCCCAACTCGAAAAAGCCGGAAGGTTCACCAAATCCAAATCAACTCCCACCGGAGGAGAATACAAAATTAGTCCCATGCCCACGGATATTCCAAGAAATAACCTAAGATAGAATAAACTATTTTGAGGAATAAAAATGGACGTCATGATGCCTCAGAATTAAGTATTCGATTTTGGTAACCAAGCGCCAAGCGATTCATCACATAGAACACCAAACCGGAATATATCAATAGTGCTTGCAATAATTCCTTGTCCATAGAACGAATAGCATAGTACAAAGATCTGCCGATACCCGGGAAAAAGAATATCTCTTCTACAACCATCGCGCCCGATAAAAGGGAACCCAAATCCAAAACAATCAATACCAGAAGAGTAGGAAATAATTTTAGAAATAAATTCTTATAGAGTAAGGTTCTCTTGGGTAGGCCTCTGGTTTTGAGGAGAAGGAAAAAAGGAGAAGCCATCTCCTCTTTTGCAGTTTGGGAAATAAATAATTGAAGTCTGGCGTATACTCGAATTCCAAGACTTACTCCGGGAAGAACCAAATAAGTCCAATCACCCTGTTGGTAGCCTCCCGGTGGGAAGAGTTCCAGCTTATAAAAAAATACAATCAGCAAAAATATGGCAAATATGAAAATAGGCGTAGATAGAACCAATCTTGAAAATGAGTCAAGCATAGATTGTAAACGAGGATAATAAACCGACTCCATGCCGAAAATAACTGCAAAAAATGTTCCTATAAGAATAGCAAATATCGCCAATTCCAAGCTGGGAATAATCCTTTCAAGTATATGAATGTATATTTCTTCTCCGGATTCGGTTTTTCCTCCGGATTTAGATAATAGTGAATTTAATAAAAGTCGATAGTCGGATATAAAGCTATTCTGTTGATTTAAAGTTTCAATAGATTCTTGGGAAATTCCCGAGTCTGCATAGAGAAAAGCTCTATCGACCAATCGAAGACGAACTAAGGAGACACTTACTACACTTAGTAGTAATAAAAAAACTAAAAGTCGTATGAACTCTTTAACGAGCAGCAATCAACAATCTACAAGAATACTCTTGATTTCCTCTAGAGATTTGGATTGAATGATTTTTTCTCTTTCATCCGGTTGATTCAATGTCTTGGCTATCATAGCTAAAGTTTTGATGTGCTCTTGGAATTTAGATTTGGGAACAATCAATAAAATAAAAATTGTCACCGGCTTTCCATCAATAGAAGCAAACTCTATTCCCTGCGGTGCTATTGCCATTGCAGACTTCAATTCTTCCACATAGGAAACTGAGCAATGTGGAATTGCAACACCGGAACCGATACCCGTAGACATCGAATTTTCTCGATGAATCAGAGATTTAATAATATCATCTTTTTTTTCAACTTCCAACTCACCAACCGAAACTAAATGATCCACCATTTTTTGGATCACTTCCTCTTTCGACTCTGCTTGAAAATCGAATATTATATTAGATTCATTTAAAATGTCAACTAGATGATTCATAATTTATATTGTTCTCTCTGTCTATTTACAAGAAAATATTTCAAAAGAATTGGTTCTACCATAAAATATAAAATAATCACTGAAAGAAAAGGATATTCCCATCTTGAAAATTTTTGCATACCGATTCCCACTCCCAAAATTACGATTGCCAAGAGTAAGCTCACCCATAAACCAGCATAATGATTCCTTCCGGGTATTAAATAAGCAAGAAAAAACAAGCTTCCAAATGATATGATGCTCGGAAGGTCTCCAAGAATTTCCTTTGGGAAAAAATAGATGTAAGCTATAGAAAAAAATAAAATTCCCATTATGAACACAGAATATCGCCTAAAAACAGCTAAAGATATAAAGACCAAAACATATATAGATAGATTTTCCCATATAGAATGTGATTGAGATTTAAAAATACTTTCTACAGCTGTTCGATTCGGTAATTTTTCCAAATACCAAAGAATTGTCTCCGATTCCACTTTTCCACCGGGAAATAGTGAATATATTATAAAAGCAAAGAAAAGAAAAATTATAAAATAGGGTATGTTCCAACTCATATATTTTCTGAGTAAGAACACCACAAGCCAACCAAAACCGGAAATAATGAAGAGAATGTAAGGATTCCAATAAGATACAGGTATGATTAAACTAACAAAAAATATCTGGGATACTACAGCTATCCAATATAAATAGATTCCTTCTTTTTTCATCCAAAAGAAATATACCAAAGTCGGAATTAATATCCCTAAAAAACCAAATAAGTACAATCCATAATCAGAAATAGCAGAGACTGTAAAAAGAGAAACCAAAGTCAGAAGATAGAGGCCATCAAATACAAAATCCATGCTTCGAATTCCCCAAGAAGCATTCGTAAGAACCAAGGAGTCTTTGAACATTTAATCCCTCTCCTGAAAAGACATGATCTTTTCTCTAAGATCTATTCCGGAAGGACAATAGAGGTTGCACAGACCACAGTGGATGCAAAGTTTGGGTTCGAATTCTTCCATCCCCGCAATCAGTCCCATAGGGTTGGCTGAAGTAGGACAATTAATATTACATTCATTGCATTCTGTACAAGGAAGAGGGCTGTGTTTTTTTGGTGAAGACATGTAAAAAACTACTGATGAGTTTTCGAATATATCAAAATAATGCTCCTCATTCTTGCTTAGTATATTAGATGGATTGTAGAAGTGATCCAAAGAATAGTATTCGTATTCTTTGGCGAAAATACCTTTTAGAAACTGGAAAGATTGTCCGTTCGAAAGCAAGAAATGCCTCTCTCTTCCATCCATGCGACCCTGCTTATCAACACAATATACAGAAAGATGTCGACGAGTAAAAGGAAGGTCGTAATACAAACCCCTTATTAAATGCCAAATTGTCTCTGATCCCAGATAGAATATTCTACCGAGATCCTTGGGCTCCTTACCTAAAATAGAAAAACCTGCAATTCTATCCGAGAAATAATCAGGGGTTCCGGAAGGATAGGCAAACTTTAAATTCTTGTGAGACCAATAATTGTGGATTTTTTTTCCGGGAAATATTTTTTCCAATAAAACCAGCAACAATTCCCATTCTTTATGGTAGTCTTTATTTACAAGGTTTTGAAAATTGGGAGAATTCCATTTCGAGAATGGAGATAAAATCAATTCGGAATTATCAGTTGTCCAAAAGTTTTTGAGGTAGTTAACCAAGGGTGTATCTTCAAAATCCAGTGAAAAAATACCATTCTTGTCGAGGAGATTAAAAAAGTAATTTTGATCGGCAGTTACATCCTGAAACTCATGAGGGGGTTCAAGACCACCATCTTGGGTAATTTTTAGATAATTCTTATCTTCATTGGTTTCAAAAATAACTATCCCATTGGCAGGAGAAAGTATCTTTCTATCATTTAAGAAGGCAAGACAATCTCCCATAAAAACCCTACGAGGGAATTCTCCGACAAGTCGGATTCCCTCTTTGGCTCTTAGGAAAAAACTGCCTTCAATGAGTGTTTCATTCTTTTCCCCTTTTTCATGGCGAACTCGAGAGAAAGAACGAAAGGACTTAGGTAGTCGCAAAGGTTTACTACTAATTAGGTGATTTCACCATGTAGATTTCATCTTTAATGGGGAGTTCTTTCTTTAGATTTTTTATATAAGGAAGAATTTCTCCCATTTCTTCGTAATACTCACAGTCTGTTTGCATTCTTCTTGCAACTGTAAAGTATTTATATAATTTTTCCTCTCCGGAGCGTTTCGACCATTTCTTCTTATTACATTTAACTCTAAGAATATATTTATCTTGCTCTGATTCATAGCTTCTCACTACGACACATTGCAGGCAGTTTGCACAATAGACCTTCTCGCTCATTCGTTATCCTTACACCTTTTGGTTTTGAAGTACCAGATTTTCTTAGTCTGCTCTCTTGTCAAGCAGTTTGAGGAGATACAACTGTCTCCTCCGCAGGTTGTTTTTTCAATTTCCACATGGCTTCTCGAATAGATTGAAAAGCAACAAAATAGAATCCTAAAGCATACATTACTAAAAATCCTATGATATAGGGTTTTCCCATCACTATAGATAGGTAAATACAAAATACTGCATAACTTCCCATGAAAATCTCCAAGATTACATGAAAATCAAGAGGAACAGCGTATTTCGTTCGATCCAAAAGATTGTCCTTCTTGGACTCAATCTTGAGTTTGGGTGTTCTTTTGAAGCCCGATTGAACACCTGTGACAGCTTCTAGCCATGCTCTGGTATTCACAATGGCAATTCCTGTACCGATCACTACCATGAAGGGAAGAAAAAGAATTCTCTTCTTCCAATCAGGATAGAGTTCCCTCTGAGAATATGCATAGAAAATTAGGGGACCGGCAGATCCAACGGACAATATCACAGCTGTAGCTCCGAGTATTTCCAGTGGAAGATCATAGAAATTGATTCCTGCCCAATATTCCAGCAATAACAAAGGTGCCGTTAGCAAGATATTAATAATCATTAAGGGATGAACAGAGTAATTTATCAAATGTGTAATCGCCTCTGCCTTAGTTTTCCACGGAATTTCAGAAGACCAAATCCGAGGCAGAAGCTTAACGGCTGTCTGAATAGAACCCTTGCACCATCTGAATTGCTGGGATTTGTATGCATTGATAGTTGCGGGAATTTCTGCCTTGCAAACTATATCTTTAAAATAACGAAACTTCCAACCTTTCATCTCGGCTCGGTAGGATAGGTCAAAATCCTCTGTAAGGGTATCATGCTCCCAACCACCAGCATCAATGATGCATTCTTTTCTCCATATGCCTGCGGTTCCATTGAAATTCATCCATAATCCGGAACCATTTCTGGCTACCTGTTCGATCATAAAATGGCCATCAATTCCGTATGACTGAGCTTTTGTTAGAATATTATAATCTTGGTTTAGATGTCCCCAGCGTGTCTGAACCATTCCAATACTTGGATCTTCAAAATATCCCAATGTTTTTCTTAAAAAATCAGGATCGGGTACAAAGTCAGAATCAAAAATAGCAATATAATCACCTTGCGCAATCTTCATTCCTTCATCCAAGGCTCCTGCTTTGTAGCCGGAATTTTTGGTTCGATGTATATGTTCGATCCAAAAACCTTTGGAAGCATAGAGATCCACAAGTTCTCTTCCCTTCTCTTTGGATTCATCGGTGGAATCATCCAACAATTGAATTTGGAGTTTATTCTTGGGATAATCCAGAGCAGTCGTGGATTGGATCAATCTATCAATCACATAAAACTCATTGTAAACAGGCAATTGAACAGTTACTATCGGATAATCCTTCTTGCTCTTGGGGAGAAAGTATTTATCCGGCTCCGAATCACAATTTCCTTTAAATCTAGAATAAAGAAATATCATAATATATGTATGAATTCCAAAGTAAAACAAAAGAGCAATGTCTATGAAATAAATAGTAAAGAAAGCAATGAGGATTCCTGAAGTTAGCATATATCCATAAAAAATCCTCCAATAGGAGAGTCAAACTCTTTTGTGCATTGCATAATGCGAAAAAATGAACGGAAAACAAGAATTTTCCTTTAAAATTCTGAGAAAGAATAAAATATCTGCTTTGTGAGAGCATGGAAAGAAATATATTTACCTATTTTGGAAATATGCAACTCTATTGCCTTGGGATTCATATTTTTCCTAAGTTTGAAGCTCACAGTTTTCATCCCTTTTAGGGAAAACGGTATTTTAAGTGGTTATCCAGAGCCTTTGGTTTTTTCATTGGTTGCTTTGATCCTGGGGTATTTTCTTCAGATTCTTGCCACCAAAATATCCAACCAAAAAAAAGATTTCTCCCTTTTGGTTTTATTTGTAGCTGTTCTCTTATGGAGTCTGTTCCATTTTAGAAGACCTATCCTCATGGAGACTATTTTTCATGGTGATGAATTGGTTGTCAGCATCTCACTCCTCTTTTTATTTGTAGGTTTCCTGATATCCGGACTAAAGGAAGCCCAAATGGGAGGCTTTCTTGTAGGGATTTTCATCTTCACTGTAATAGGTTTTGTTCAGGAAATGGATGATCTACCTTTCAAACTTTGCAGTCTTGGTCTCTTACTTTCATGCATTATCAATTTAATATTTAGAAGCTTCATTAAACTAGATAACCAGTTTCTACCCAGTAGAAGGATTCGTAGGGACTTCAAATTATTCTCCGGTTTATACTCGTCATTTTTTGTATTATTTCTTATTAATCTAGCATTTACATCTGTAAGAGGTTTTACATCTTTTCAACTATCTGCTTTTTTGTTTTTAATATCTTACATCTCTTTGAGAACATTTGCCATATATAAAATGGATGAAAGTTATTTTAGGAAATCATTCATTATTGGAAGGAATCTCCTTGTTATAAATTTTATTTTATTTGCAGGAAGTTTTACTTGGGATGGTTTCAGTTGGTTATTGTATTTTAGCTTGGGAGGGAGTTTGGGATTCTATAGGCCGGAGAAGCCTATCTATAAAAAAAGAATACAAACTTTGAGTATCGGTATCATTGCTATTTTTATATGCCTGGGAATCATTCAATTGGCAAAAATTCAATACTACTGGATACATCTAGAAGTCATTTTGGTTTTT
>JAFIGA010000250.1 GCA_020831715.1 Leptospira sp.
TCTTGATCCAACATTTCCGCATTGTTCATCACCCAAAATAAGAGTCTTGATTCTTCTTGTTTTATAAATAACTGTATTTTATAGTCTGACTTTTCGAGAGATTCTCTCATTGAATCCTTGAATTCACCAAATTCATTTCGAAAGTCCATTAACCCCTCAATATATTCTTGAGGATCGTTGATGTTTTTACCGATTTTATCGAAGAATATTCTTTTAGCATTAGCCTTGAATGCATTCACTAATAATTCATTTACAATCGTGAAAACAATCTCCAAAAGGAATTCCAGTGATACTGTTCTGAGAATTGTAGCCAGAAACTCCTCTAAAGCTGCACAATCAGTCTCTGAAAAGTGGGAATATTCTCTAGAAATCACTTCTCCACGTAGGAAGGAATCCCTTGCAATTTGATTATTTATAATTCCCATCTATATCCTTTAGTTTTCTTGCATTAAGCCAAAAAAACAAGATTTTTTTTTCTTTTCCTTTAAAAACGCATATCCGATAATAGAAAAGCCATGAAAATATTGATTCCAATTATATTAATCCTAGGTTTACTCCAGAACCTTTCCTCTCAAGAAGTAGACTCCATGAATGAGGAACACGAAGCCAAGGAAGGCTTGGATCGAAGCTATTTTGAGACCCATTATAAAAATCTACCAACTGAAGCAGCTAAGAACAAAGCAAAGTTGGAATATAACTTAATAAAGAATTTAAAACGAGAAATAGTTGGTAGAGATTATTCCAAAGAAAACATGGAAAAGATAAAAGAAATAAATCCGTCAAATATTCAATATGAACGGGTCACAAGAGAGAGCAAATGGGTTCGTGGGATTAAAAAAGCAATACCTCACATAAAAGAGATGGAATACATGTATATTGTGAAGCATGATAAATACTTATGTTTTATTAATTTTCACGTTAATCCGGAAAATTATATTTCAGAACCTTATCAGAGAGAATTGGTCTTCGATGGCTCCAACAAGCATGAAATTGTAATTCCGGCTTATTGAGTTCGTCTATTGAAAATAAATAGTATTACAGATCCAAAGCTTAATATAGAAAAAAATACGGAACCGTTGAATATATAATTGTATAAACTCTGTAGGGGAGAATAGATCTTGGCACTGGACATTATTTTGGATATTACTGTTCTCCTTCCAAAAATTGTGATTGTTTTTCTATAAATTGATATAGTATCACCAACTCTTAGTTTCCTGGAGGTTTCCTCATCAACAACTTCTGTTATTTCATGTATTCTTCCTCTCTCATCGGAGACCTGGTATGTAAATTTTCTTCCTTTAGAGTGAAATTCCAATAGCACTGCGAATCCTCGATTGGCAGGAATCTCCAATTCTTTGAATTCAGAATTTGTATTTTTCATTTCTCTGTTAATCCAAAATCCAAAGCATGCAAATATAACAAGACCGGACAGGGAGTAGACTAACAGAGGTAAAGATATGTTAGCAAATTTTTTTATCAACTTTTCCCTTTTAGATGATTGATAGCGTCTTCTTGCTTTTGAAATAAAGAAAATGTTTCATATAGTCCTAATAGTTTAAACACTTGTATGATTGCTTCACTGGCACCTGAAATTGCCAAATTAATATTATTTTTATTTAGTTCGGTTTTAATATCATAAATATAACGAATACCCAAGCTGGAAATATATTTTAGATTGGTAAAGTCCAGAATAACAGATTTTTTTTGACTTTCAAATGAATCTTTTAAAACAGATTTATCCAACAGATCATATGGATGAAAGTCAATGCGACCTTCAAAAATATAAATATTAATATCTTCTACTACTTTTTTTTCAATATTCATGAGCTAACCAATACCTTTAATCTTTCTTTTCCCATATGGAACACTGCTCTCGCACCGGGTGGGAAGTCATAATTCCTTTCTGTAAGGGAATCAATGGAAATTCCTCCATTCATTTCAGAAATGACTTCAAATTGTTCTTCTACTCGAAAATCAATCAAGTCAAAATGCTCCCAAGTTTTATCTTTTCTTCTTGGTTCTCTGGCGTAAACCTGAAAATACCTTTGGTTCTTTGGAAATGGTCCTGTTTTTTTGGGATAGCAAGAGGCAACCCAACCGGTTGAGCCTGCTCCCGTATAGATCAGAAGCCCGGAACTCTTTTGTTCTTCCACTGTATCTTCCATTTTAACAATGTATCTGCTTATAAGATCAGGACTGTTATTGCGAATAGAAATTTCGCTAACTGCCGGAAAAGTTTGCACTACCTCACCGGATGGATAGTGAATTGTTGTGAAAATCAAGGTCCATTCTTCTTTTTTTGCCAAGCCACCACCATTCATTATAAGATCTTCCAAGGAAGCAAGGTCAAATCCCAAAAGCGCTCCTACAGAAGTCTCAGGATCGGAATTGCAACCAAGGATTGTAGATTGCATTGCCTCATGTGCGACATAAGTAAAGTGATTATCGCCACCTAAAGATACCAAAAAATCGTAGTCCGAAAGATTTTTATTCTTTAGATCATCTCTAAAAACAAATTCCCCGTTGGGAAAAATGCGTTCTTTAAGAATATTGCGACTTTCCTCTTGCCTAATATGGGACTCATAGATTCTATTATACAAATGATTTTGCAAGTCACAGATTCTTCTATATTCATCCAGAGATTTGTATCTATCAGTATCAAGTTCGAACTTTGACTTCTTTTGAATGATCAAAGGCTTGGATTTTTTTGAAATGAAAAATTCTTCTTTACGCATGAAAGGATTCCAAATTAAGTTTCCTAGGAACGCAAAAAAGAATCAAGACGAAACTTCAAAAAGATGGAAACGCCAGAACAAAAAAAAATATTAGAATTGGAAAAAGAAATTCGTGAAATCAAAGAAAAAAATGATTCAGGAATTACATCTCCCTATATTAAAAAGAGCCTAGAAGCTATTCAGCTGAAAATAACTTTTAAAAGAGAAGAAATAGTAAAACAAGAATTTGGAAAGAAAGTTCCTGCCAACCAAGGCTCTCTATTCGAAATCAAAGAGCTAATTAAAAAATTTGCCCCCATAGTGGGAGTTGATCCTGATTCGGCAAGAATATCTGCCACTGAAGCCTTACAAAATATTATCGAACATGGTGATGGACCATTTGCTGAGTTCCTTTTAGAGATAAACAATAATGTGGACAATCCTTACATGAAAATGTCTTTTAAGCATGAAATATCTCCGGGTAAGAAATATACTTTGTCAGATATAAATCAAAATGTCAAGAAGGGAGATATAACTTCTGATTCATTTGACTTCGAAAATGCACGTGGTCGAGGTGAGTTTATTATGAAAGAACTTACCGACGAAAGAAGAATTCTTAACGGTGTTGAACTTCTTCCTGATGGGAGAAAAATCCATTATTTCCAACGAGTTCTTATCAATTACAAGGATCCCAAAGGCATACGAGCTGAAACTAGTTTTGATGAAATTCGCGAAGAAATTGGAAGATTGGATAACGAGGATGTGTTGTGTTATTTTCATCTCGATCATAAGAAAAGTGAGTTGAAGACGCTTACCGTTGTTGTTTCAAAGAGTAGGGAAGAAGTTGTCAAGAAAATTCTGGTAGACAAAGGATTCGAATTAGTTCATAAAGACACATACTATAAGAGCCTATTTATGAGTTTTTCTCCACCTACAGATAAAGATTCTATCCAATTGGATAGTTTATTCCAAAAGATTCGAAAAAAGGTAGAATCTGAGGCAGAAATCATATAAATTAATTGAATTTTACTTGATTTTCAAGGTTTTAATAAATAAACTGTGTATAATAGTAAAATACTAAAGGTATATAATGGCAACTACAAACCCAACCCCTATGAAGAAAGCAGAAATGCTAGCCGCTCTTGCTGAGACAACCGGTTTACAAAAAAAACAAGTATCCGAATTTATTGATGCACTCGTTGATCTAAGTTACAAAGAAACCAAGAAGAATGGAACCTTTTCTATTCCTGGACTTGGTAAATTAGTTCTAAGAAAAAGACCCAAAAGAAAAGGACGTAATCCTGCTACCGGTGAAGCAATTCAGATTCCCGCTAAGACAGTTGTTAAATTCATGTTATCTAAGCCATGTAAGGATGCTATTGTTCCACCAAAAAAATAAAAGATGGAGCTAAAGAAAGGTTATCCCTTCCTCCCACTCGTCGATTCTCTGTTTGGCGAGTGCCTTCTTTCTACTTGGCAATACTTCAATAAATCTGAAGAATCGCTTAAATCATTACTTCTTGCACTCTATTCCGGCAATGAAATTTCAGAAGTCGGATATACCTGTACTAAGAATACAGAAAAGGAAATTCTGCACTCTAAAGCTCCTGATGAAATCAGGAGATATCTAGAAACTAGGGAATATTCTAATGTTGCTAAAGCTCTCTCCTCTATTGCTTTAGGGACTTATATGGAAGTAACTCACCCGTCTCTGGATGTAGTTTTTGAGCTATTAGAATGGATTTTGTCAGGTTTTGATGATATAGTACTTTTGAATGTATTGAAAGAATTTTTAGATGGAAATGAAATCATAGACGAAAAGTTCATTACTCATCTAAAAGGTGAATATTCCGCAAAATTTTAGTTGACATAATAAATTGATTTGTTTCATTTAAATAAGAATTCAATTCACTGGGGGTGCCCGGCTCATTATTTTGCCTGGCTGAGAGTATACCCTAATGACCTGATCTAGATAATACTAGCGGAGGCAGAGTGATGATAGGTAAACACCCACTCATATTAAATATTACCAACTCGGTAACCATAGATTTCGTTGCGAATGCATTGTTAGCTGTTGGAGCGGCTCCTGTTATGTCAGAAGACCCCCAAGATGCAAAAGAATTAGCGTCACTTTCGCAAGGGATTAATTTAAACATAGGGACACTTAATGCGCATCAGTTGCAAATTATTGATTTTCTCTTGAAAGAAGAGCCAAGAAAAATATTTTCATTGGATCCGGTCGGAGTAGGGGCAACTACAGTTCGAACCTCTGCGGCGATTAAAATTTTAGAATCAGATAAGATTCGATTGATTCGAGGCAATGCTTCCGAAATCGCAAGTCTTGCCGGGAATATTGGGGAGACAAGGGGAGTCGATTCGACAAAATCTTCTTTGAACGTGAAGGATTCTGCCAGATTCTTGAGCGATAAATATAACTGCCTTGTAGTAGTTAGTGGTGAAGTTGATCTTCTTACAGATGGAAAGATATTCTTTCGTGTTTATAATGGCTCACCCATGATGCCTCGTATCACAGGAACAGGTTGCGTTCTTTCGGCATTTCTCACTGCCGTTCTTGCCGATGGAAAGGATAGATTGGAGGATCTTGCCAGTGCTTGTGCTTATTTTGGTTATATGGGTGAAGTGGCTGAAAAGCTGGTTCAAGGAGTCGGTTCCTTTAAGGTAAGATTCTTGGATGCACTTCATAACATAAAATATTCAGATGTAGAATCCAGCTTAAAAATAGAACAGAGTAACAAATGAGCCAATCATTGAAAATCGCTTTGAGTATTGCCGGTTTTGACGGAAGCGGAGGAGCCGGCATGCAAGCTGATCTGAAAACTTTCTCTGCGAGAGGAGTTTATGCAGCCACGGTTCTCACTTCCCTTCCAATTCAGAATACAACAGGTGTAAAAAATGTATTCGACCTTCCAATCCAAGCCATTGAAGAACAGATAGACTCAATGTTTGAAGATCTGGCTATACAGTCTGTAAAAATTGGAATGTTGCATACTGTTGAGATTATTGAATTGATTTCCAAAAAGTTGGTTGAATACAAACCTAGGCATATAGTAGTAGATCCTGTCATGGTTGCCAAGTCCGGACATAGATTATTAAAGGAAGATGCAGTGAACGCTCTGAGAGAATACATACTTCCTCTCGCTACAGTTCTTACTCCTAATCTACCGGAAGCGCAAGACATTCTTGGTTTAGGCGATTTGTTGTCTTTAGGTAAGAATGATGAAGAGTCAATGGAGATTGCCGGAATAAAAATTTTAGAATTAGGAAATAATTCTGCTAAAATTAAGCCAATATACTCAGAGAGGGCAGTTGTCGTCAAGGGTGGACACAGTGGGTTGACAACAAGCAATGATTGTTTGGTAGTTGAATCTTCCGGAGTCAGAGAAATATTTTGGTTGGATGCCGATAGAATCCAATCCAATAACAATCATGGAACAGGATGTACATTTTCAGCCGCTATAGCGGCTGAGCTTGCAAAGGGCACAACTTTGGATGAGTCAGTTGTGATTGCAAAGGATTACTTAACTAAAGCAATGGACGCCGGGAAGAATCTAAAGATTGGAAAAGGGAAGGGTCCTGTTCAATTCTTTCATGAGTTTTGGTGAGCTATTAAAAATTTCCCAACCACTTCTTCGAAGACTTCTTGTTCTTCCAAATGAATAAAATGTCCTGACTCGTTAAATAATACTTCCTTGATCGATTTGTGATTTTTAGCAAGGTGATCAGAGTTGGAAGTGGGGACTATCGGATCATTAATAGTTCTAAGGAGAAGGGTCGGGGTTTTGTAGTTTAACATGAGTGGGCGTAGGTCTGCTCGATCAAGCATATCCAGAATCATGTTCATGTTTCTTGCTGATAGTCTCTTGAAATAAGGAAAATAGCGGTTAAGATATTCTCTCATTCCTTCTTGTGCGAAGAATTTTTTCGAATTTTTCACGCCCCGAGCGAAGCCCTGGATGAGAAAGCTTTCCGATAATTGTGTTGCCGAAAAGCCAAGTTCGAAGAAAAATCCCAACCTAACTCTATGCAGCAGAACAGCAGTTTTGAATAGACCCGCAATCGGTCCGTATACGACAGGAGCTATAGTTATTACTTTGGATATCTTTTCCGGAAAAAGTGCAGCAACACCCAGAACAGACATTCCACCTGTGGAATGTCCAACCAGGATTGCTTTCTTTTTACCTGATATATGTAAAATAGCTCTTGCCTGAGCTTCTAAAAAATCCTTGAATTCCAAATGTTTTATGTCAGGTGATATCTCTCCGGGAAAATGTCCAACAAGATCCAATATTACAACATCACCTCTATCGAGGAAAAAATTTAAATTTCTCGCCCAATAACCCGGCGCAGAAGTCCAGCCCCCTATTAGAATGAAGAGGGGACCCTTCTTCTTTCCGGTATGTCTAGTGTAGGTTAGAGATATACCGTTCCATTCAAATGTTTCTCTATCATCTATTTTATCAAAATTTTCTGCCATAATTCAGTCCTTATTCGACAATTCGCCTAGGTAGTAAGGGTAGTATTTTTGTTACAGTTTCGTAATTTATTGTCCCGGTCCAAGATGATATGGTATCAGCTCCTAAGTATTCTTTATCTGATTCACCGATGATCGTTACTTCTTCGCCAATCTTAGCTTCAGGAATATGGGTTAGATCCAACATAGTCATATTCATACAAATCCTTCCCAATATCCTAGCTCTTTCCCCTCTAACAAGCATATAACCGTTATTCGACAATTTTCTATCCAATCCTTCATAATATCCCACCGGAACGATCCCAACAATAGATGGGTAGGTGGTCTTGTATGTTGAGCCATATCCAACATATGATCCAGCAGGAAGATTGCGTATATGTTGTATCTTAGTCTTCCACTCCAAAACAGGTTTTAATATAGCGGAAGGTCGATTCATCAAACTCATGGACAGTTTAGTCTCCATACTGGGCCAGAGACCATAAAGAGAAATTCCAACTCGAATCATATCCATTCTGGCATCTTCGAAAAGCAAAGATGATGCAGACGCCGCACAATGTTTAATCAAATTATTATAACCAATAGATTTCGCCAAATCAATCGCTTCATGGAATTTTTTCAATTGCATCTGTGAATATGAATGCTCAGTAAAATCCTCTGTTGAGGCAAAATGCGTTGCTATTCCTTCCAATGGAAAAGAATTGGACTTTCCTTTTTCGAGAATAGCCTCGAGCTCTTTTCCGAAGCTACCTAGTCTTCCCATACCTGTATCAACTTTAATATGAATCTTGGGTCTCGGATTCAGACCTGCCAAGAACTTCCATTCATCATATCTCGATACCAAAATCCAATAATTGGAATCGGACAATTCTTGAGATCTTTGCAGAAGATTGGGTACATCCCCCATGATTAAAATGGGAATATTTTTATGAATAGCTCGAATAGCAGTGGCCTCTTCAGGAGTGTTCACGCCCATTACCTGGGCTCCGGATTCAATAGACATAGTAGCAATCTCTAAAATACCATGTCCATAGGCGTTGGATTTTACAACTGCACAAAATAAACCGGAAGGATTGGTCTCCCGAATTAACTTTTGGAAAGTTTTAATATTATGCGCAAGGTTTACCCTGGAAAGCTCTACTGTGGATTGCTGCATGGACTACCTATCGGTCAAATTATGGAATTGCATCCCTATGGCAAGTTGTAAAATTGGGGACATGGACAAATTAACATTTACAGAATCCTATAGTGTCAATAAGCACAGAATTTGGTTGAATAATGCTGGGACAACTCCGGTTGGAGATATTCCCAAAAAAGCAGTTTTAAACTATTTGGAAGAATATTCTCAATATAGCATATTCTCCCCTAGTTTTTCCTATTCTAAGATAAAAGCGGAATTATTGGACTTTCTTGCCGAAATCATGGAGGTAGATTCTAAAAACTTAGCTCTCATTCACAATACTTCGGAAGGAATGAACTTTTTATCCAAAGGATTGCATCTAAAATCAGGGGATAAGATCTTTCTATTGGAGAATGAATATCCGAGCAATTATTATCCTTGGGAGCATTGGCAGAGGAAAGGAGTTTCAATTATTCAAATTCCTATGGCAGATTCTCCAAGTTTGTATTTTGATTCAATTAAACAAATTATTTCCGATCATTCTGAACCAAATTGCAGATCAATTCTTTCACTATCGCCTGTTCATTGGTGTTCCGGTATTCCTTTGCCAATGGATGAAGTTTCTGAATTTTGCAAAGAGGAGGGTGTATGGTTGGCAATTGATGGAGCTCAGGGATTGGGAAATGTAAAGGTTACTCCCAAGAAATGGGGTGCACACTTCTTGGCTGGATCGGCTTGGAAATGGCTATTGGGACCTCTTGGATTGGGTGTTGTATATGTATCCGATGAGGCATTGGAAGAACTGGACCCTGTTTTCAAGGGTACACAATCTGTTCCCAATGATTTGGAATATCTTCCTTATAAGACTGCTTTTAAGAATACAGCGGATAGATATGAATTTTCCACTCCTTCTTTTATTGATTGGGTCTATTGGCATGCCTCTTTAAAGGCTCTTCAAACTTTGGGTTTTCAATATGTTCAAGACTCTATTCATGAAATGGCAAGATACTTATGTGTTGGAGTGGAGTCATTGGGAATTTCTCATTCTTGGGGAATGGGGAATATCTATGCGACCGGAATACTGTCTTTGGATTTAAATGATCTCTATACGGATAAATCTTCGGTAGAATGGAAGAGTCTCCTTTATGAAAATAATATTGTGGTAGCTGAAAGAATGAATCGAATTCGAGTGAGTCCACATATTTATTTAAATCAGAATCAGATGGATGAATTCTTAAATGTAGTTTCCAAAAATTTTAAAAGAAAATGATCTATCGTTTATTCCCATTTATATTGCTTATAGCAACTGTATTGGCATTGATTCACCCTTTTTTATTTACATGGTTTTCCGGTCCCCTTATACCTATAGGTCTGGGGATGATTATGATAGGAATGGGTATGAATCTCAAAATGGAGGATTTTCGCGCAGTTAAGGAATCTCCCATTTCGGTTGTAGTTGGAGTGGTTTTGCAATTTTCTATTATGCCATCTGCCGGATATATAATTGCAAGTCTTTTGGACTTGCCTGTTGCATATTTTGCCGGATTGGTTCTTGTTGCATCTTGTCCGGGAGGAACTGCATCCAATGTAATTGTCTATCTGGCAAGAGGGAATTTAGCTCTTTCTGTTGTATTAACATCAATTTCAACTTTTCTTGCAATAGGAATTACTCCGAGTTTGGTTGGATTCATTGTTGGTTCTCGCTTGGAAGTTAATCCCTGGGGATTGTTTTTTTCTACCTTGCAAGTGGTTCTTATTCCTATAATTTTAGGATTAACAATTAATCGTTATTTTGCAAGAGTAGCGAAAGTTGGCAGATCCCTATCGGGATATATTTCCGTCCTTTTTATAACCTTGATTGTAGCATCGATTATAGGATCGGGAAGAGATATTATTCTTGCCGGGGATGGGAAAATATTTGCCGCTGTTATAGGTTTGCATGCTACAGGGTTTCTGTTGGGTTATGGCATTGTTCGATGGATACTTAAAAGGGGAGGGGAGGAAGCAAGGACAATTTCAATCGAAGTGGGTATGCAAAATTCCGGATTGGGTGCAGTACTCGCCAGATCCAATTTTGTTGCACCGGAAACGGCAATTCCATCGGCAATTTCAAGTCTGGTTCACTCACTTTTCGGGAGTTTTTTAGCCGGAATTTGGAGAAATTCCAAAGAAAATTCTGTTGACCCTGAGAGGGGCGGCTAAACAATGGCTTCAACTATGAGAGAGATTATTAAATTAGCTTGCACTGGGTGTGAACAACCGGGTAAAAGTGCTTATTTTCAAACCAAGAATAAGAAGACTAAATCAGAAAAATTAGTCACAAAAAAATACTGCAAATTCTGCAGAAAGCATGCTGATCACAAGGAATCCAAGGTCTAATAAAAAGTATGGCTTCAGCAAAACCGGCAGTGGATAAAAAGACCCAAGACGAGCTCAAAAAGGCTCTTCTAGAGAAGAAAGTCGACCTCTTACAAAAACTGAATCAATGGGAAGACAACAGTCCTCCTTCTGGTTTGAAAGAGATGGGAGACATTGCCGATATTGCGTCTGAGATCAATAATGAAGCTCTGAGCTCCGTTCTTACTGAGGTTGAGATAGATACCTTAAAGCAGATTGAGCTTGCTTTAGAGAAGATTGATAACGGAACCTATGGCATCTGCGAAGGAACAAAAAAGAAAATTCCGGTAGCCAGGTTGAAAGCAATTCCTTGGACAAGATATACTGTTGAATTTGCTGAACAGCTATCCAAGAACAGACCGAAACACGCTAGATATGATACGATATCACAATTTCCTGTCCCTATGGATATGGACAATTTAGACTAATTTTTTTCTCGATTCTTCAGATAGCTATTTCAATATAGGAGCGAATGCTCCTATATATTCCTTTAACAATTTTAATTTTTGCATCATCAATAATATCGTATCGATATTCATTTCCCTATCCGGTAAAAGAATACGCTGCTTTATTTCTTTTCCTATTTTCCTTTGGTTTCATCCCTTCCTTGTTACATCGTATATGGGGTCGAATTTTTGTTGTAATCGGCGCTCTAGTATTAATTCGCATTGGATCTTTTTCCGGAATCTTAATAACTATCCCTGAATGGACGACCTTGCATCCTTTATTCTTTGGTGCTATTGCCGGAATATCTGTACGCGAACTTTTTATTAACAAGACTAAATTGAAATGGGATAGATTTAAATACAACCCTGAACTATGGTTTATACTCTTCCTTTTTGTATTGGCATTTGAAAGATTTATGGAGTACCATCCTTGGTCATTCGCCAATGGAGTTGAGCTTAGCGAGGGATTTTATTATGCAGGTCTTTCTTATCGGCAAGCGTTCCAGCTAACTTGGATGTTAGTAGATAATTTAGTTCCTATTTTATATTATTTTTTCGTAGAGCATATGTTTTCCAGAGAGAATGAAAACCCGGCTAAAGATTGGATCTTTGGCTTGTCTATAGCATTTATGATTCAATCACTTGTTCTTGTTATTCAAAATTTTCTAATACCCACTGCATTTATGCAAGATACAGGAATGAGTTTGGATGCGGGCAGGTCGGCAGGACTATTCCAAGACTCAGGATCTGCATCTTGGATGTATCCAACTATGGGACTTTTCTTGTTTTGGTTGGTATGGAGGAAAAGGGGGCAGTGGTTGGAAAGAAATAGAATTGTTATGCTTTGTTTGCTATTTGCTATAATCACTATTAATGGGATTCATTTAGGTAGGACTTTTTTGCTTGTTTTTATTCCTTCGATTGCCATTTTTGGTATTCTTCCATTTTGGAATAAAAAAATTGCGGATGGAAAATTAGGACAGAATGTTTATAGAATATCTCTTATTCTGATGATAGTGATTTTTTCGTTTTCTATACTCTGGTTTGGTGAGAATCAAAAGGCTATACCTTCACTTTCACGAGCAAGTATTGAATTAAAAGCCTTTATTGTTGGAGACCAATCCTTGGAGAAAATTGATTCAAGAAGAACCAATTTAATGGCTTCTTCGTGGGAATTGTTTAAATCAGCTCCTGCATTTGGAGTTGGTCTAGGATCTATGATAGTTCATTTAAAAGATCCTACGAAATTGATAGGTGTAAAACCTTCTGATGGCTTTGTGGATAGCCCAGCCAATTTTTACTTGGGTTGGTTGGGTGAGGTTGGTATACTGGGGACTATTGTTCTGGGACTGTTTGTCATTCTGGCTTCTTATCTTCGGGACAATAGAATGTATCTTTTTCTATTGGTTCTTCCTCTAATGACGGGTTTTCAGATTGTGCATTCTGATGGCGCATTTTTTGTTTTATTTATAATTCTGGGAAGTCGTTCACTAAATCAAAATAGAATTAAACTATTGAATAATGTTCAGAAAATGAAAATTTCGTTTACAATCATTTCAATTGGAATAGCTCTACATTTTATCGTTTGGACTTTTCTCAAGAACTCCTAAAAAACGATCAGTTTCCGTGTTGATTTGCTTGGTTAATTGATGCACTTTTTCTGTCTTTCGGGTAATTGTTTTTTCCAATTCGGCGATTTCTTTAACACTGAATTTTACACTTTCCGATAGTTCGGTTATGGTATTCAATGTATCATTTACATTTACGATTTCACCATAGACCTCACCGGAAGAGTTCTTTACAGCCATAGCCGATTGGTCTAAAACTTCAGCCTTGGCAAGAACATCTCCACCTCTTTGCTTTAGCTCGCCAATAGTTTGAACTACTTCAGCAATTGTTCCTGAAACTAAATGAATTTCTGAAGAAATAAATTGAAATGCCTCTCCACTGGATTGACTTGCGATATGAGCTTCTTGATAATCTTCCACATTGGTTTGCATGAGTTTGGAGATTTCTTTAGCTTTCTGAGATGTTAAAACGGCAAGTTTTTTCATCTCATCTGCGATAACCGCAAAACCTTTCCCCTCATTGTCGGAGTGGGATGCCTCTATCGCGGCATTAATAGCAAGAAGATTGGTTTCTTTGGTGATTCTATTGATGAAGTCAACCATCTTCATCATATCACCTGCTTTATCGCTAATATTCTTAATTAATAAATTAGTCCTTTTTACTTTTTCTCCACCGGTCTGGCTCATCTTGACAAGATTTTGCATGTTCTCATTTCGTGAATCGATTTCTTCAATAACAGAATTGACAATTTCAAACATGAAAGTAATCTCTCCGGAAGTCTTGCCTACATCGTCAATTAGGGTAACTTCTTGATTCGCAAGTTGAGTCACTATTTGGAAAATGTTTCCCATGTCTTCATTGGTTTGTCTGATTTTCTCATCCAACAAATCAGCCTGTTCGTTGATTGAAATAAGTCTTTTATTGACTTCTTCAGTGATCTGTCCAATCTCATCGACCAAGTCATAGAGATCCAATCCATAACCGGATAGAAGCAAAATGGGATCGGTCCAAGACCTTTCTTCTCCTGATGGAATCAAGCTTGATTTCTTGAAGGAAATGTAGAGTCCCATTAGTGTTAACGTAAACCCAAAAAATAGGCTTATGTGTAGCAAATATGGCAAATTATAGATCTGACAGAGAGTGATCAGACTGAATATGGCCAATAATGAGAAAAATACAAATCTACCAAAAATCTTACTTTTTCTATCTAGGGGGCGTTGAATATTGTTTTTTTCTATCATGAATCAGTCTATATATATAGTATCGACATTGAATGTAAAGATTTTTACAATAAAAAAAGACGGAGTTTGGGAATGATTTTCACAAAACAAGAAATACAAGAAAACTTCCCTTTAAACGAGAGAATTAAGCTGGAAAAATCAAAAAGCCAAAATTCTGTTGTTTACTGGATTAATGAGTTAGTATCTCAGTCGGTTCCGGGTGTGGAAGATGTACCTGGTTTGATTGCGCTCAACAAGAATATAACAGAGCAAGTTGAAGACCTATATAAAGAAAAGGAAAGCTTATTGTCTGCTTTTCCTGGTTTGCATTCAACCGATGACTTAATTGAGATGGTTCGGGATATGGAAAATCAATTAGTCGAATTGTACAAAGAAAAAGAAATTTAGGAGCTATAACTAATAATGGTAAGTTTTATAAGTAATGATTTTAAGGCAAAATTAGGCAACTTAAGCCGATCTGATGCAGATGCTGCAGATTTCGGTATAGTAAAAGTTGATGAAAATGGAAAAATCCTTTTATACAATAAATATGAGTCTGAACTAGCCGGTGTACCTGTAGAGAAGGCGGAAGGAAGAAACTTTTTTACCGATGTTGCTGTCTGCACAAACAATAGAATATTTTTTGGTAGATTTAAGGATGGAATAGGGAAGGGAGATTTGGATCTATCTTTCAATTATGTTTTCACCTATAAAATGAAACCTACCAATGTTATGATACATCTTTATCATGACAAAGCTTCAAAAACAAATTGGGTCTTTGTTAAATTTAGATAATTAGATCATCATTTACCGGTAAGATGGATGATTGCTTCGTCTTACCGATTAAATACATCTTTGTATGTAATCAAAAACTCTGCAATCCCTTCTACAGATGCAAAAAACCCGCTTCTAGTGAACTCCTCTTCTATCTCAATAGACCATTCATCTTCAAGTAGCAGCACTAGTTTTTCATATTCCAAAGAATCCAATCCATAATCATAGTGAAGGTGTTTATCCGACGACATTTCTTCCTTCGCTAACTCAGGTTTTAATTGAATGATACAATTCCATATTCTTAGTTTAATGGAATAGAGATCTTGCACTTTGGTAGTCCTTTTTTCCATTTGGTAATTTTGGTAGAGAGTTAGCGTGAATCATCTTATCAGGAATTAGAATACTTGGAATCGATTCAAGGTCTAATCTGCTCAGTTCCCCTTGAATCAGGGCACCGATCTGTTCCTCAGAGAAATCCACTACAATAGCATCCTTGACATTCGGAAATTCCAAAAGAAGATTTTCGATCATGTCTAAGTGGATTCTTTTCCCTTTCTTTTTGATAACCCTTCCTGCTCTCCCATGATAGGTAAATTTCTTTCCAATAAGTTCTCCCAGATCATCTGTGACAAAAAATCCTTCACTAAACTCCCGAGTATTATTTAAGTCCGGGTGGAAGAATGGAGAACGAACAGAGAGTCTCTGACCCTGGATTTTAGCATCAATTAAATCGAATAATTCGATAGACTCACTCTCTGCCGGAAATCTGTAGCCCATTCCTCCTGTTTCAGTAGAGCCATAAATTTCCAGTATGGAGGTTGCAAATTTATTTTGAAATTCCATCGCTGACTTTTTCTTCATCCGAGATCCGGATACGACAATAAGCGTATTTTCTAGATTTACCTTGTAAGGATCTAGAAGATCATACAGAGCCTCTAGTTGAGACGGAACTGTTATCCATATCATCCCTATATTAGGTGTTGTGTTGCCAAAAGACTTTATATGTTCAGTGTGAGATATCAATTCATTTCGGATAGATGATAGAGTTTTGCAATCTTTTGCCTCTTGCCCCATCTCCAATGGGAGCATGTAGCCCCACAGAAAACCATATATATGGCATAGAGGAATAGAAACAAGAAAAGTGGATTCAGTCATAGATCGATTGTTAGGATGAAAATACATTTCATTTAAAAATGTTTTTAAAAAATCTATCTCTGCATATATTTCTTTTTTTGATTTAAGGAATAATTTAGGTTTTCCTTCCGATCCTGATGTCCGAAAGGCTATTTCCCAATGAGATGTGGATCTTAAGATAGAGATCTGATCGAAAGTTGATGTTCCTTGAACTTGTACCTCTTGATTTAGAATCTTTTTGTGATGCTCTAATTTTTGGTTAGATTCAAAATTTGGACGAGATCCTCGATATGAATGAAGTGCCGGATCCAGAAATACAACTTGCTCCCCATCCAATATAGATTTACAGAAAGAACCATTCCTGAAAAAATCCGGTTCGGCAATGATTTCCTTCAAGGCAAGATCTCCTTAGCTAAAATTAAGATGAAGTCTTGAATCTTTGAATTTCTTGTTGAAGATCATTGGAGACATTTTTCATCATAGAGGATACATTAGCAAGTTCTTCTGAACTAGCCGATATTGTCATTGTATCGTTTGTTAAATCAGTCATCATTATATTCATCTGATCGGTTGAGAGCTTTTGCTCTTGTGTAGCTGATTCTATCTCAGTTGCAAGCTTCGCAATTTCATTGAGATTCAATGAAATATTGGAAGAGTGGTGCGATTGTTCATTCATAGTCTTAGTGAGATACTGCGATGAATCATCAATGACTTTAATGCCTTCTATGATTTTTACCAGAACATTTACCGAATGATTTACATTTCGTATTCCGTTTTCTACGGAACTGTCGGTGGAAGCAATTAGTCTTTGGATTTCGGAAACTGAAGCCACCGTTCTATCCGCTAACTTGGATATTTCTTCAGCGACAACGGCAAAACCTCTTCCCGCTTCTCCGGCTCTTGCGGCTTCTATGGATGCATTTAAAGCCAAGAGATTTGTTTGGTCACTGATTTCAGTAATGATATCGGCTATACCGGATATCTCCTCGGAAACAGTGCGAATTTCTTCCATGGACTCTGTAGTGGCAAGAATGCTCTTCTGACCTTCTTCTGCAGCAACGGAGGAGTCTTGGGCTTTCTTTCCAAGTTGTTTTAAATTCTCATTTATTTCGCTGATTGCCTTGGTAAAGCTCTTTGCATTTTCATCAATGCTTCGAATTCCCTTCGTTTCTTTCCCAACTGCTGTAGCTACATTTTCAAATGATGCCGATAGCTCTTCCAATGAAGCGGAGGACTCTTCTGCACCAGCCGCCTGAGTTTGTGATGTCTCAGCAAGATTGTTAGCCGATTTTTCCAATTCAACGGAAGATATGGCAACTTGTTCGGATAGACTTCTTATCTTCTTCATCATTGCTTCCAGTTTATCCATGAATTGATTGATCCAATGGCTTACGGAGGCAATTTCGTCTTTTCCAATTTCGGGAATTCGAATGGTAAGATCACCTTCTCCTTCCGATAGGTCTCGAATTCTAGCTTCAATGAACTGAATCGGTCTTACTATATTTCGAATTAGAAAAAACATTAGCAACAAAGAAATGCTCATTAAACTAATGGCTATAATGTTATGTATTAGGTTTGTCTGATTCATTTCATCCTTTCTGGTTTCCAAGCCTGTAATCAGTGCAGGGATCACCATGTCGTAGAATGAATATGAATGGTTCCTAGTGTCATGATTCAACTTAATCCATTCATTCGAGTCAACTCGAAAAGAATTGGAATCAACCGCAGATTGCATTATATCGGACAATTCTTTTGTGTCGGTTTGTAAAGCCAAAAATGAGGGTTTTAAAATGCCTTCTTGGGATGGGTTCTCTCTAATAACAAGATTTAGAGATTTCTCAATTTCCCGTTCTAAGTTTATGAGATTTCCTCTAAGTATTATAAGTCTAATTTTTTTATCTTCGTTAAAAGTTTTATCATTCAGTAAAACCTCACCCATAAGCGATATCTCGCTCAAAGTTTCCATAAACGGAGGAAATTTTTCCAAGGCAATTGACATTAAATAATAGGTTCTTATGTCAGGATCCAAAATTAAGTGTGAGTTATTGCCGACCTCAGAGTTTAATATTAAAAGTTTTTCCATTAAATTGGAATAGTTGGATTTGGCTTTGATAAAATTTGATGTTTCAAATCCATCTTTATAATCCATCCAGGAAACTTTAAAGTCGTAGAAGAATTGTTTAATGAACAAAACTTCTTCATGAATCTCTGATTGATTCTCCAAGCGTTCAACAAATTTCTGGATTCGGTTTTTTCTATCTGAAAGAGTATAGCTTGTCTCTTCGTAAGGTATTTGATATAAATCCAAAGATTTGAATCTGTTTAAAATCTGAACTTCTCGCATTACCATTGAAAGTTGATGGATATATTTAGCTCCCTCTATCTCGGCTAAAGCAATATTTACGTCTTTGTTTTTTTCAATTCGAACAATATAGATAAAAAATAGGGTAGGGATAAATGCCGGGATTATAACTAGAGTGATCTTTTGCCAGATTTTAAGATTGGAGAGAAGTTTTTTCATAAATATAATACCACTACAATTCCATTATCGGTTCCCCGAAACGATATTTTTAATTCTTTGACGATACAATACATATTTCCAGAAAAATATAAGCTGAAAGGGAATTTCTGAAAATCGAACCAAGACACCTCCACCATTTTCATCATCTCCCATATCCCTCCAAAACACTTTGCCCTTTACATTTTGAATTACCCTTCCTGCTATCCAAAACTCCATAGTGACATCATCACCGATCACTGAAGGGTTCAAGATGGGGATATAAAACCCTTTTCTTGAAATATAAAATACAACAGTCGTCTCTTCGTATTCTTTGGATCGAATGTGAAGGGATATAAAAACAGGAACTCGAATTATTTTATTTCTAAAGTATTCCGGATTCAAAGTTCCTGAAAATCCCAAAACCAGTGAAATGAAAATAGGGTAAAATACAAAAATACTTACATATTCGGGAAATTGAATTCCCGGAAAAGTTTTGGTTATCATTTCCGGGCTTAATATCAGGTAACTCAATGTACTCAAACCCAGTACTAAGAATAGCGAGGACATGATAATTACAATACGAGTTGGCTTTTGCAGTATTGCGACTTCTCTGAATATAAATTTTTCTTGGTCAACATCCATCCAATCCAAATACTGTTTAAATCTATGGACGATTTTATAATCGTCCCATTTGATACCGATTATATCCATCACTTCTTTGGGAAGAGTATTCCTTGAAATCATGATTTCATATTCTAAGATTATAAATCCAGCAACAAGAACGATTGGTAATATATATAGCATATTGCCTGAATTGAATACACCAAAGTTGTAGAAAGCATGTATGAAATAGCATATAAGAAAACCTCTTATTAATTCAAGGATAGGGAAATTTTCTTTATTGGAGTTCTCATAAATCAACACAAATGCCCCTAAAATTCCCCCCGTTATCATGTGAAGAGGGAGTGCTGTTGTGGAGCGTACCAACATTGGCCATAGGCCAAGGTCAATAGCGTAGAATAAATTTTCTATCAAACCAAAGAACAACCCAAATAATATACCATAGAATATACCTTCTGAAAGTGCGTGTTCAATGCGATTGATCTTGAAATAAATATATATAAAGACTAATTTAGCAATTTCTTCCGGTAAGGAAGATAGAAGAAAGGCTTGGATAGTTACAGATTCATTGATAATGATAGCAGATAGAAACATCTCTAAAAGAATTGCAAGCCCGACAGATGAGAGGGAGAAAAAAAAAGCAATCCCCGGAAGACGATAGCCAGGGGATTCAGAAAAAAGATTACGATAGAAACCGTAAAAAGAGAATGCTACCAGAAGACCCGGTAGCATATTCAGAAGAGTCATTCTGCCTATCTAGACAGTGCGGCTTGATTTTTGCGAGTTAAAAAATATCCTGTTAGAAGTCCTACTGAAAGTAATCCCAAGGCAAGAATCAGCCAGTTATTTTGCGCTACACGAGCAAGATAACCCGCTAAGCTGGATTCATCCGGAAGAGGGAATACCTTGGATGGGTTGGTTACGTTGGTATACCAGTTTTTCTTCAATGCACCTTTGCTTTCAGCCCAAGTATTGAAGTCAGCATAACCGGTTTGAGCTGGCTTTCTGATATCTAAACCTTCCAATTGCCATTTCCATTTTCCCGGAACAATGATCGCCCAAGGGAAGCCATTGCTGTCCATGAAGATATCCTTTCCTTCTGCATTGTAATATTTCCCCGGAAGATGTATGTTTTTGTTTGTGTTAATTACATGCAGGAATACATCATAAGGAGCAGACCCTATGGATTGTTTTGAAACAGGTTGGTCGAAAGTAATCTCGAAATTAACAGAATCACCAAATTTCAAATTATTAGCATGAGCCGCATTCACATTTGGAGTAGAAATGGTCTGAGCACTATTGCCTAGAATCTCGAATCCATTGGCAAGGTCTGCCGAGCTTAGGGTTTGTGTTCCTTCATTTTCTTGAATCACTTTGTTGTTTCTATTTTTGGATGTAACCTTAGAAAGAGTTGCTCCGGTAGGAACATTAAGTTTCATGTTCAAGGTGTGTCTGTATCCTGCCCCTCTTGCAGCGTGCTCGTAGAATCCTCTGATTGAAACAACTTTCCCTTGAGCATTCAGGTCTTCTTCAATGCTGAAGAAAGCAACATAATCGTTCAAATCAGCATCTCCGGCACCCGGAAACAAATCTTCGAAAGCAAGAGTATTCACTCCGTTATTTGGAAAACGAGTAAGAGTCGCTCGTGTTGGATCATCCGGATAGTCGTCGTAAGCATCCGCAATTCCATCACCATCAGAATCTGTAAAGTGATCTGTAGGATTGTGTGAACCCGATACAACAATTTCACGCTCAACTGTTATCACTTTCAATACCTGTCCTGTTTCAGGATTGGTAACAGTGGTTGGAACTGTAGTGGATACCACCGAATCTCCCAAGTTGATGTTAGCTTGGATAGTTTCGGTAGTTGTAGAAACAACAACCGAACCAGATGCAGATCCAGAGTTGTCTGTAACTTGCTGGAATAACACGTTGGGGTTTTCAGGATCTGTAACATCTACGATGGTTACAATCGCGCCGACTACAGGACCATTATCATCACTTACATTGATATTTACAGGGATAGTTGTAGAAGTCTGGTAATTAAACTCAGTATCTCCCACTTGATCATTGTTCTCTGTCGTAACGGTCGTAGAAGGTGTATCGGTTGATTGATCACCTTCGCTTCCTGTGGATTCGTCACTAGGATCGGAAGGGAAGTGAATTACAACCGTTGTATCATCAATCTGCTCTACAACAGACCCATCAGGTGCATTCACACCCGTATTTGTCCCTGAAGAAGTGGTTACACTCGCCCCATCAGTATTTCCTCCACCTAAAAGTGCAAGGAACAGGGGAACATCCTTCTTCTTGTTAGAACAAGAAAAGACCATTCCTATGATTATTAGAAAGGATAGCAATTTTATATTTTTTAACATTTTTATCTCCTCAAGCTATTACTATATGACGACAAAAAGGAAAAAAAATCAACAATTCAATTCCAAACTCCTATATCTATGGGAAAAAAAGTTGGCATTGGGCTTTTTCCCTTCACATAGATCCAAAAATTGTATCTATCGTCCCAAATTCTTTCATATTCTCCCTTTTCCACGTCTTCATATCGGTCAAGTTCTGCCAATTTTTGGGAATTTACTTCAATTATGTCCCCTTCAATGCTAAATCCACCCTGTTCGGTGGGAACAATCGTAGGGTAATCGCCACAGGAATACATTCTATATCCTTGAACACGCTTACTTTTTTCCAAAACAAGGCACCCCCTCAAAAGATCAGGCAGACCTCTTTCAATTCTAAGAGTTCCATAGACAAGAACTCTATTTTTTTCCGATACTTTTTGTTTCATATTTTTCTCCTATTGTTTCTTTTTTTCACAAATGTGAAGTGTGGCATTGCCAAATACAAAGTTTTCATAGCGAACATTGACAAAACCCTCTTCTTCCATTATATTCTTAAGTTCGATTTGTCCCGGATAACTCAAAGAGGATACAGGGAGATAATCGAACATTTCGTTCTTTCCTCCCCAGAGTAAATAACCAAAGATGGGCACTATTTTGAAAAAATAAAAATTCGCAAAATAACGAATCACAGGATTTTTTACCTTTCCCACATCCAAGTTCAAATAGACTCCTCCGGGTTTTAAAACTCTTCCAATTTCCCTGAGACACTTCCTTAGATCTTGGACATTCCTAAGACCGAATCCAATAGTTACAGCGTCAAGACTTACATCTTCAAATTCTTTTAAATCCATAGCAACACCCACAGAAGTTGTGACTCTTTCGGGTGCCTCATCTTTTAAGCGTGCTGTGGCAACCGATAGCATGGAAGGAGAGAAATCGACGGCAAATAATTTTTGTACGGTTGGGAGTTTGGAAATTCTGAATGCAATATCACCGGTTCCACAACATAGATCCAAGACTTTCTCAGGCTTGTAGGAGGTGAGAATTTTGACAAGACGATTTTTCCAGGAACGGTGCAAGAAGAAGCTATTCCAATCATTGAAGATATCGTAGCGAGATGCAATCTTTTCAAAATTCTCTCGAACGAATTCCGGTTTGTCCTCTTGATTGGGCATCTTAAAATCAGTCATAGTTTAGAATCCTCTCCAGTGTTATGATGAAATTTAGGCTTTTCCAGGAAAGTCAAATTCCTAAGATATCCATATATGAAGGAAATTCAATTGTTATTTTTGCAAGCCGGTTGGGTGGCTATTCCACTGATTCTATTTTCAATTTTTTCTCTGGGGCTATTTATTTATATCAATTTCAAATGTTCCGTAATTCTAAAATCTTTAAAATCTAAGGAAACATCCAAATCCAAAGAAGCCTCTGTTTCACAATCAGAAGAAGAATGGGACGAATTGTCCCATAGCTTAATTGTATCGGCATCATGGATAGCAAGCATTGCCGGATTATCCACTTTAGTTGGATTATTTGGAACTGTTCTGGGAATCCAGGCCGCTTTCAGAAATATGCAGGAATCGGGTCAAGTGGGCTTGGATATTTTTGCCGGGGGAGTAAGTCTTGCCTTATCTACAACCATACTTGGATTAGGTGTAGCAATTCCCTCTTATATTCTCTACCAGATCGCAAGAACCAAAATTGCCGGCTTAGAAAAAAAGTTTTTTTCCAGATAACAGGATACCTCATATTGGAATATTATAGACTTTGTTAATACTAAAGAAATCTACTCTACTTGAGAGCAACTACTCAAGTCTACATTGCGAAATTCCCAAGGATTGTGAGCGTGGGGGGAACTCGACGATTCTATATAACTGAAAGATTCCACGTTAGAATCAAGAGCTTCAAAATAGACAGAAAAGGGTTTATTTATAGATGAAGTTCTATTCGGACAATAGTTCACTCCCTTAGTCCCTAAGATTTTATACGACTTACCATTCTCATCTTCAAAGATATTGTTTTCTTTTAAGACACATACACGCTTTTGTTCGGTTAACTTCATTACTAGCTCAGTCTTACCTGGTAGAAAGCATATCTTTTCCAAAACCACAATTCCGGCATAAGTCTGATCCACGGGGCAACAACCGGATGTGGGAAGGGGTAGGGATCTCTTCCTAGCTCGGCTAGAATCTTCTGAAGTTTCCTCGTTTGGTGTGGAAGGAGATTTCGCTCCTGAACTGGAGCAATTTCCAAGCAGAAAGGAAGCCAAAAATAGGGGAATGAAAATAGAAGTGAATACGGAGATTTTTCGATAGGAATGCATAGTAACCTCACTAATGGTATCTAACAAGTTTATTGTTTGAAAAATACTTGTCAATCATGTATTAGGAATCTATCTCAAAACCCTAAACCTCCCTAAGCTCTTTTTGAGCAACAAAATATAAATCTAAAATATTCGATTCAATCCATTCAGTGCCGCCACACGATAGGCCTCTGCCATTGTCGGATAATTAAAAGTCGCCTCAACAAAGTATTTGATGGTATTAGCCGATCCCTCTTGGTTCATGATTGCCTGTCCGATATGAATGATCTCGGAGGCTTGGTAGCCGAAGCAATGGATTCCCAGAATGGAAAAATTCTCTCGGTGAAATAGAATCTTTAACATTCCTGTTGTATTACCTGTGATCTGAGCTCTGGCAAGACTTTTAAAAAAGGCATGTCCCACTTCATAGGGAACTTTTTGTTCGGTTAATTCTTTTTCCGTAAAACCCAAAGAGCTGATCTCTGGGCTTGTATAAATTCCTGTTGGAATATTATGAATGATCTTCTGATCCGCTCTTCCTTCACAGATTAGGGTGCCGATAAACCGTCCTTGGTCATAGGATGCACTGGCTAGCCCCGGTGGGCCTATCACATCACCGGCGGCAAAGATATGGGGGTATTTTGTTTGGAAATTTTCATTCACTTCTATATTACCACGACTATTTACCGGAATGCCTAAATTTTCCAAGGCAAGACTATCGGAGTTTCCGGTTCTACCATTTGCCCAGAGTAGGTAGTCTGTTTTTAATTTTTTTCCACTTTGCAGATGCAATATAACGCCATCATTTGTTGCCTCAATCTTGGACATTTCTTCATCATGGCGTATCACAGTTCCTTGTTCTCTTAGATGATAAGAGAGTGCATCGATAATTTCGTCATCCAAAAAAGATAATAACTTATCTCGGTTATTGATTAGATTGATTTTACAACCTAACCCTCTAAATATGGAAGCATACTCGCATCCGATCACGCCCGCACCATAGATCGTCATAGAGTAGGGAGTTTCGGGAACTTGAAGAACCGTATCGCTGTCCAAGATTCTCGGATGAGAAAAATCTACATCCGGTGGATGATAAGGACGGGAACCGGTTGCGATGATAATGTTTTCGGCTGTAAAGGATTTCTTGGATCCATTTTCTAAATTTTCTATGGCTACTTCATGTTCTCCGATTAGGCTAGCTTTCCCATGATATAAGTGAACACCATTTCTGCGATAGAATTGGGCACGCATCTGGACTTGGCTCTTGATTACCGATTCTGCATTTTTCAATAAATGGGGAATCTGTAGATTCACATGGAGTAGTTCTTCTCGGAGCATTGCATTAGCTCTGAGTTCCACCATGGTTTGTATGGGTTGGCGCATCGCCTTACTGGGTATAGTTCCTGTATGGGTGCAACTCCCACCAATATAGGTTCCAATTTCCACAGTCGCCACTTTCTTGCCGGATTTGTTGCACTTCATTGCAGCGCCTTCTCCGGCGGGTCCCGAACCGATTACAATTACGTCATAGTCATATTCTGCCATTGACTCTAGTCTAGAACCCCTCACCACTCAGGCAAGGAGAAAAATTGGGATAACAACGGAAACCACCACAGAGGCTCAGAGGGAAGAGATATAACAACGGAAGTAACGGAAGCGCCTTCGGCGAAACGGAAGGATTCAGGAGAGCTTGCCCGATGGGTTGTGCAAGCTGGGGGGATTCGACTCTGTCGAATGGGGAGTGATTGCCGAAGCAATCAATATAATTCTATAATCTCTTCTCAATTTCTGATTTGATAAGAGAGATTTCTTTCACAAGACAATAATCCCATATACCTTTTTCGCCATGACGGTTGACTATATTAATCATATCTTATCTCCAGTGATTTCACATTGATTTCTTCAATTGTCTTCAATTTTTTATCATTGGTTATCAAAACAGAATTAGATACAAATGATGTTGCAGCGATAATTGCATCCGGGATTTTTAGATTGTATTTTGATCTCATTTCGATTGCTTTGTTTTCCACGTCTTGGTTGAGAGGTATCACCTCAAATGAATTCAAGAAGTCTGCAAGCATTTCCTTTTGATCTACCGCTAACTTGGAATAGGATAGAAGTTCAATTCTGGAAATAACTGAAAGCAAAGCTTCGATATCGGGAATTGGCTCGACTAAGATTCCTTTTTGAATATTAATAACAGCATTTGTGTCCAATAGCCAACGCATATTCACTTCCACTCAGATCGAACTTGATTTTGATATTCCATTCCATCCACAGGCCAATCGATCTTGCCTACAAAATCTCTGAGGGATTTCAATTTTCTCTTTTCTGAGTTATCAATGATAATAACCATTTCGTGATCTCCCTCCGTTACTTCGGAAGGGAGTTGGATTTCGATCTTCCGATCTTCATTTACTTTTACATTCATTTTTATAGATAGCATCATCCCACCTCCTTCTCTACCAGAAGCTCATTGCCCCTCTCATCAATCACCTTCACGGCAATGCTCTTTTGTCCACAAGCGTTTCCGGAGCATCCTCCGGGTGGTTCATGGCATAGGAACGCTTCTTGGGGGTTGATTTCTTAGCAGTCGTTTTCTTCTTGGGAGAGGCTTTCTTCTTCGCTGGCATGCAACCACGTTAGCAAGTGGGTCGGACAAATTCAAGGGGAAAATGGGAAAAAATCCCCACAATACTGGTTGGACAGAGGGAGGAGATATAACAACGGAAGTAACCACAGCACCATTCCTGCGGAAGTGGTTGCTGGGCAGGCGGAAACGCCTTCGGCGAAACGGAAG
>JAFIGA010000252.1 GCA_020831715.1 Leptospira sp.
AGAAACTTTCTCACTAGATTGCATAAGAATCAATCCAGCAAATTCATCTAATGCATGTATGATTGCAGAATATGGAGTTGCCCTTTGGATCTCATCAAATTTTCCAGATATAAAATATCCACTCTTTTCAGCGATTGATTCTTGAGCTTTCTGAATCAGTGAAGTTTTCCCTATTCCTGTATATCCGGATACTAAAATTAAATTTGCTGACTTGGATTGCTTTTCATGTGGAAGTTTGTTTTCATTTATATATTCTTTTAACTGTGAAATTTCTGATTCCCTCCCATAGAGTTTTTCTGGAATGGAAAATCTCAGTGAACTATCTCTTTCTGCAATGGGGAAATTTTTAATTTCTCCAACACCTCTCAATGATTCCTTGCAAATGATTAAATCATGGTGCAATCCTTTGGGAGTTTGGTATCTTTCATCTGGGGATTTAGAAATTAATTTTAATATAATTGCGGAGAGAACTTCAGGAATTTCTTCTTTAGGGTCATCGAATCCATCATCAAATCGTTTTAAGTTTGGATGAATGGGATTTTCAGCAATATGAGAATAGATTATATCTAATGCACCTTTCTTATGAAAAGGTGGATTCCCGCAAAGCATTTCGTAAAATGTGATTCCAAGAGAATAGAGATCCGACCTATGGTCTACAGATCGATTCGTTCTTCCCGTTTGTTCAGGAGAGAGGTATTCTAAAGTGCCGGTAATAAAACCAGATGAAGCAATAGAACCTGTGTTTGGAACATCACGAGCCAGACCAAAATCAATTATTTTTATAGAAAGATCTGTTGGTTCTATCAATATATTGGATGGTTTTATGTCTCTGTGAATAATACCTCCAGTTTCCAATATACTCAAAGCGTCAGCCAATTGGATTGATATTGTTAAAAATTCAGAAATCGAAGCACGTCTTCCTTTTTTGGAAATTAACCAATCCTTCAATGAAATTCCATTAGGGTTCTCCATAATCAAAGAAACTCCGGTGGAATTCTCTAAATATTCTAAATAATTTACAAAATAAGGGTGATTCAAAGTTTTTCCTAATTCAAATTCATGTCTAAACCTTTCAATAACTGCTAAAGAGAGTTTATTGGATGGGGGTGATTTGATAATAATGGATTTATTATCCTTTTTCCTTATTCCCAAATAAACTAAACTTTCGCCTGAATGGAGCTTTTCTATTATTTCAAAATCTTCAATTTTATCAATCATTATTTGTATTGCAAACCTGTTATATAATAAATTTTAGTAGAAAAATCCTGCAAGAAAATTAACTGGGAAGGAAAAAAAATTAAGGATAGGATGAAAACGGATAAGAAGAAGAATAATAACGGGGGATTTCCTCCCTTTGTCCACCCCGGATTTGGGGAGGATTTTGGTGGAAACTTATCGTAGTGATATAACTATAGGTGTCATATAAAAACATCTGCGTGAATCTGTGTTTATCTGTGGCTAAGTCTTTCTTTTCTTCATCCGGTTGGCGTGAGGGCGGAAAATAGCCTTGAATGATCTGGAATCAGATCCAAGATTAGTCAGGATGAAATGGGATCTCTGTATGAAAATCTAATCCTGATAGAAATTCATCGATTCCTTATCAATACTCTCACTCCGGGTAAGATATTTTTCCTCAGAAACAAAGAAAAGGGGGAGGTGGATTCGATCTATATGATGCATTGTATTCTATACAGACCGGTCCATATAAGGATTGCGGATCTCAGTCCTTTTCAGTCCTTTGGTTGCTCTAGATGGAATAGAATTAAGAGTTTACCAACGGAAAGCTAGGAAGCGCCTTCGGCGATACGGAAAGAAGAGAAGAATTCAGGGGAGCTTGCTCATCGGGTAGTGTCCAGCACCATTTTTAACGCTCATCTTTGCCTCGTTAAATGGTGCTGGAGGGTTGGTTGACTAAGCCTACCAATTAGGGTGTTTGCTATTGCAAACAAAACTTAATGATTATATAATACTGACAATGATAATATCCTCCACAGAGAGCCCCCTCCTTGTAGGGGTTGTAGTTTAGTTAGTTTATTAGTAAGTAAGAAATAAATAAATAAATAAATAATAACTCTTATCAAATCACAACCTTCCGTGTTGAATGGCACTGCCAAGTTGCAAAGCAACTCTCCTGAAAGCTTTTATTTATAAAATTTTCACCCCTCTATGGTGGATCAGCTTTCTTTATCCTTTTCCATATTACGAGTTTTGATCAGTGCTGATGCAATGAGTCCTGCAGGAATTGCCACAATACCCACACCAATTGCTACAATGAAAGATGTGAATATTTTTCCCCCGACAGTGATTGGATAGATATCACCATAACCGACTGTAGTTAGGGTTGCAATAGACCACCAAAGACTATGAAAAATCGAAGCAAAAACTTCCGGTTGGGCTTCATTTTCGAAGTAGTATATGCCAACAGATGAAATATAGACTACCATGACTGAAATAATCGTGATTATTATTAGTTCTTCTTTAATCATCTTGAATGAGCTTTTTAAGTTAAACAAAGCCTGGTTGTATCTCAAAATTTTAAGTACCCTGAACAATCTTAATAATCTTAAAAT
>JAFIGA010000258.1 GCA_020831715.1 Leptospira sp.
TCAAACATACCATACGGTATGGTATGTTTGATCAAGAGAAGAGAGGATAGAATCTATGGAAGAAATAGTTTTAAAGATCTTAAGCGCATAACATATCGGATTTTTTGTTTTACATTTTTTTCTATTGAATCAGGTGATCTAAATGCAGAGAAATCTTACCAAAGAAGATTGGATCCAATTCGCCAATCAATGGGTTGTCAATAAGGGCTTCGATCAATTGAGCATAGATGCACTTTGTAAAGAACTGCAAGTGACTAAGGGATCATTTTACCATCATTTCAAGAATCGCAAAGATTTGGAATCAAGCATCATATCTAATTGGGAGAAAAAGAATACAGATCGTATCATTGAACAAGTGGAAAAGTCACAAGGCTCCGGATTGAAAAAACTATTCCTGATGACCAAAAATTTAAACAGCAGAGAGGAGATATCATTTCGAGTTTGGGGAGAGACAAACTCCAAAGTCGGAGAGTCTGTTCGTAAAATTGACAAAATCAGATTGCTCTTCCTACGAAAATTACTTTGTTTAAATGGGAAATCAACTCAGGTCGCAGAAAAACTTTCCAAAAAAATCTATATGATATACCTGGGAAGTCAGTTGATGCAACCGAAAGTTTCGGCAAAGGAACTGAACGAAATCTACAAGGGTATCTGGGAGAGTTAGAAGGAATCATAAAGAACTATCTCTTATCAGGTGATAGGAGATAGTTTCTATAAACCAGTAATTTAATTGGATGTTGGATCGCAAGTTTTCCTTGTTTCGTTCCAAGCGCATCGTGGAAATTTCTGACGGCATTGACTAGCTGATCGAATCGGAGGACAGAGTTTTTTGTTTTCTGCCTCACGCCCTTTTTGAGCCTTTAGCATTTTTTGTGTATGTTCCTTAGTCATATAAGGATTTTTACCATTCGACTTATTTCCTGTTTTGGTCTTTAACTTGGCAATCTGAGTGGCTGTTAAATCTGCATTCCAATCATCCACTTTAATTCGATAGTTTCGTTTTCCATCGACCATCATGATGCTATCAACTTTACCCTTCACCCATCTTTTTTCATCACGCAAGTATGCATCCACTGCTTGCCCTTTCTCGACCTTGCCCATGCCGGGAACATTGTAAGCATCGCCATGTGCTTTGGCGGCTTG
Organism: Leptospira sp.; assembly: GCA_020831715.1. Classification (GTDB taxonomy): domain Bacteria; phylum Spirochaetota; class Leptospiria; order Leptospirales; family Leptospiraceae. The sequence goes on from JAFIGA010000258.1 coordinate 1,144, forward strand.
TTCCATTTCCAATCTCTGCATGATCATCAATTTTTGACCGTCTGGCAAAGCATCGAATTGGGCCTTGTCTTCGGCAGAAAGATCTTTATAAATCTTCTTATGAGTTGCTGTCTGTCCTGGGAATGCCATAATGGATGAAGACATTCCGATAATTAAAATCGTTATACTCGCTGCAATCCAAAGATATGTTTTTGTTTTCATAAAATCTCCTTTGGAAATAATTATTACAGAATTTTCAAATATTGACAATAGGGTATTTTACCCTAGTTAGAGGAGAATTTGATAGAAAAGTAGTGGTTCTAATTGTGATACAACTGAATATTTTTATATATAATGATCTATATAACTCTTTAAATATGTCTATGGACTTGGAATATACTCGGGTCCCGCTACACATTTGGTGAAGTTTGATTGAGACTTGCCTCCTGTGTTGAATCCCGGAAATGAAGCGGCATCCATATTAACAATCCAGGTCTGCGCAACATCGCTTGCAAAAGTAGTTGAACTCCAATGGCCTGTGGATGTTGGAGTGTTTGGAAAGAAATCCTGTGAAGTAATTGCACCAGTAGATTGGCTGAAATCTAAGATGGAGGTAAGCTCTTTTATATTTGGAAGTCTCCAGTCGGTTCGTCCGCCTAGGTTTAAGTCTCTAAAGTAATTCAGGGCATTCGTCCAGTCAGGATTAGTTAAAGGAGTTCCTAAGCATGTTGCAGAATCTTGATTTTGATTGCATCTCTGCCAGATGAGTCCGGTTTTTCTGTCATAGACAGTCTCGGGTGTTAGATTGGTTAGACTTCGAGAGTCAACAGGATCAAAGCTGGACTTTTTACAACGACTATGGTATAAACCCGTTTTATCTTCAAAAAAGCTATCACCCAATATTACACTCATATATTGAGCTTGAGAAGTATCATAAGCCCATTCTGTCTTTGTCCAGAAAACAACAAAGGGAGTCTCTTCATGAAATAAAGGATTGAGAGCAGGGTTCGTTCGTTTGTAATCAATGATGCTGACATCTCTGCCACGTAATTCCTGTCATACGGTCAAGGTAATAAACGGAATCTAGATTCTGCCATGACTCGGATAGACCGAGTTGAAAGTCCCCGTCTTGTCTATCGCCATTGCAAGCTACAACAATGTTATTATCATAACAGGCACTCAGTCCCGTCTCTAGATTGTAGAATCGGTATTCGGCTTGGATGGGCTCGGAGATGGGGGATCCCGTGCCATCGAAGGCTTGGGCTGTGAACAACTTTCCTGCAATTTGAGCAATAGGAATGGGAGATGTGTAGAGAAAACTGTCCTGGTTGGGGAACGATCCGTCCAAAGTGAATCTCACTACGGATCCCGGAGGAGAAAATATTTGCACATCCACAGGATCAAAATAAAGATCGGGAGCAGGTGAGATGCGAAATTCAGAATTTTGACGACCCAAACTCAATACAGACAAGAGATTGCTTAGAGGAGAATTCGGATCGAGATCATTCTCTTGGAATTGTAAGCATCCGGAAAATGTGATAGACCAGAATATAAAAATGTAAGAAATATATTTTTTCATGCGAAAGTATTTTTATCAACAAGGATTTTATCTATCCTAAACCGAATAGGCTAATGTAAGCAACAATAATTTATATCAGTTGTGAATAAGGTCTCGTCTGGTTTATCTCTTAACTGTAATTATTGCTTTCGGGGTATTCCTAAAATCTTCCTTTAGGCCTAAATAAAATAGCCTTAAATCAGCCATTCAAAATACTATTCCCATACGACTACAAGGACACAAAGAATTTTATGCTACAAGAATTAATTGGCAACTTCGAATCTCTTATCAACTGGCTAAATGAAAAAAAATCCAAGAAGAATCCCTTTGGAATTCTGTTTCAACTTTTTCGAAATATTTGGATGGAAACTCCTCCGGATGAAATCCATATTCGATTGATTCTCCAAGAATTAGCTGAAGAGAGCAAATTGACCGAAAAAGAAATCCCATTATTAATGAACATCCTAATGCCACTTTATAATACGATTGCAAGTCTTAATGACAAAATCATTCCTATTATGAATACCGATGATTATGATGGAGTATTTGTTGAGGAATTGAGGTTAGGTTTTGAACCATATCTTTCGAATCGAAAATTTCCATTTGAAGAGATGAAAAAATTGCTTGTTAAGGAAGCTGAATGTATATTGAAAGAAGCAAGTCAATTTTTAGAGTTACCCTTTGATTGGAAAACATTCTTATTAGAAGAACAAGAAGAGGTAGATGAGGATTTTGACCCATTTGATTTAGGTTACGAAGAGGGACATCTCTTGTTTCTTGCATCCGTAAGAAATGAGTTTATCGATGAGGATTGCTTTTATGAAGAAGATGAGTTGTGGGTGTTTTTTATTCCAATTTTTGTATGTTCGCAGGTTATGGATAAACTCCGAAGAGAGCGCTTGATGGAAAAGAATGGTTTTTAGTTTCGTCTAACCTATATGTTACAAAAAATCCTATCTACCGATTTCTCCCGAACAACCATTCTCATCCGACTCATGGTAGGTTCTGTATTTCTCTCCGAAGGAATCCAAAAGTTTCTCTATCCTGCAATCCGTGGAGCAGGACGTTTTGAAAAGATTGGTCTTCCCAATCCTGAATTTCTGGGAAGCTTTGTTGGATTCTTTGAAATTGCTTGTGGATTTGCCATACTAATTGGGTTTCTCACTCGCCTCTCCGCTATACCAACTCTTATCATCATGCTTGTAGCTATCGCTACGACAAAGTCGGCAGTCTTCCAGGATGAAGGTTTCTGGGTGATGATGCATGGAAGCAGAACCGACTGGGCAATGTTATTGGGTAGTATCTTTCTAATTCTTAGAGGTGGGGGAAAATGGTCGGTGGATGGGAAGGTAAATCAATCTGGGAGAAGTAGTGAAAAATGAATTGATTTTAGAGTCTAATCGAAAAATATAAATCATGGAAACTGAATCAGAACCAACATCAAGAAAATCCCATTGGGAAAATGTGTACAACTCCAAAAAATTGGAAGAAGTAAGTTGGTTCCAACCCAAGCCTGAGACCACCCTATCCTTTTTATCCACATACAAAGTACCTCTATCAGCTAGAATCATCGACATTGGCGGAGGGGATAGCTACCTCGTGGATCATCTCCTGGATCTAGGCTATACCAATGTGTCCGTTCTGGATATATCCGAGAAGGCTCTTGAAAGAGTGAAAGCTCGACTGGCAGAGAGAGCAAAACTCGTTCAGTGGATCGTAAGCGATGCCGCAAAATTTGTTCCGGATGTCGAATACGATTTCTGGCACGACCGTGCAGCGTTCCATTTCCTCACTGATCCTTCGGATATCGCCCATTATGTGGAATCAGCTAAGAAGGGAATTCGAAAAGGCGGCAACTTGGTAGTAGGAACCTTCTCAGACAAAGGACCTCTCAAATGCAGTGGATTGGAGATTCGGCAATATACGAAGGATTCCATGGTTGCAACTTTTGGAGAAGATTTCAACTTACTTGACAGTAATGTTTTGGATCATAAGACTCCCGGCGGGAATGTGCAGAATTTTATCTTCTGTGGGTTTGAGAGGGTATAGGATGGATCTCGAAGCCCGAGGAATCGAGAAATCAGTCTAAACCCTCCTATAATAGAATGAGTAGTTCAAACCCTATTTTAAACTACTCATGAGTATTTTAAAGTTGACTTTAAACTACTAACGAATAGAATTGACCCATGAAACTGGGTTCAATCAGATATATTTCAGAATCTATCAAGAAAACACTGGATAAGAAAATGGTTTTCATTGGTGGTCCCCGGCAAGTGGGTAAGACTACCCTAAGTCTTCAGTTTCTGAAACCTTCCAAGCCCTCCAATCCGAACTATATGAACTGGGATAATTTGGAAGATAAGTCAAAAATATTGAAAAACCAGCTCCCCCTTTCTGCACCGATTCTTGTTTTGGATGAGATCCATAAATACAGGTTGTGGAGAAATTTACTCAAAGGTCTCTATGATAAATTTCATTCAGACACAAAGTTTATTGTGACAGGCTCCGCCAGATTGGATTACTACCGACGAGGAGGGGACTCACTTTTAGGTCGATACAGATATTTCCGACTTCATCCTTTTAGTCTTCCTGAATATTCCAAGAATCTCTCTCAAAAAGATTTGGACACACTTTTGAAATTCGGAGGATTCCCCGAACCCTTATTTGAACAGGATGAGGACAATCATAGAATCTGGATTCGAGATAGAATGGCTAAAGTGATTTTGGAAGACCTTCGTGATCTGGAAAATGTGAAGGAAGTATCCTTGGTGCTTTTGTTAGCGGAAACTTTACCCAGCAAAGTGGGCTCCCCACTTTCCTTGAAGAGCATGGAAGAAGATTTGCAAGTATCCATGCCTACAATCAAAAGATGGTTACAACTTTTGGAATGGATGTACTATTGCTATCAGATTCGTCCCTATGGTTCACCGAAGATACGAGCAGTCAAGAAATTGCAAAAGGTCTATCTATGGGATTGGTCGCAAGTAGAAGACAAGGGGGCAAGATTTGAAAACCTTGTTGCCGGTCATCTTTTAAAATACTGCCATTTTATAGAAGATACCAAGGGTTATACTATGGAATTGTGTTACCTCCGGGACACAGATGGAAGAGAGATCGACTTTGTTGTATTGCAGAATAAAAAGCCTATTTTTGCCGTAGAATGTAAATCAGGCGATAAAGATATATCCAAACATATTGGATACTTTAGGGATAGAACAGCTATCCCTGCGTTTTATCAAGTCCACAATGGATCTGCTAGCTGGGGAACACCGGAACAGGGTTGTGTATTGCCCTTCCGAGAGTTTTGTAAGATGATTCCGTTGGTGTAAAAACTTTTTGTTAGAATAGACCATAGTTCTTGTTTTTATTTCCTGGACTCATATATAGGGGATCCCAGATTAGAGTCTATGGAAATGGAATTCGCAATCATTGCATTGGCAAGTCTTCTTGTATCTTTACTTACATTCTTTTCGGGATTTGGACTGGGAACCATTTTAATGCCTGTCTTCGCCATTTTTTTTCCTGTGGATATTGCTATTGCACTCACAGGCATAGTTCATTTATTAAATAATATCTTTAAATTACTACTCGTGGGAAGGTTTGCCGATAAAGAATCAGTTCTTCGTTTTGGGATTCCCGCCATGCTTTCGGCATTTTTAGGGGCTTTTGTTCTGTTGTATCTCAATGAGATTCCGGCAATTTGGGAATATTCTTGGAGGGAGAATACATATCAGATAACACCCATAAAGCTCACAATCGCATTTCTACTGATTGGATTCGCCCTATTGGAAGTAATCCCACGATTCAAAAATCTACAATTCGGTAAGGACAAATTGATTCTAGGTGGTGTACTCAGTGGATTCTTCGGAGGTCTCAGTGGGCATCAAGGTGCACTTCGTTCTCTATTCTTAGTCCGTTCGGGACTCAGTAAGGAATCCTTTGTTGCAACAGGAGTTGTGATTGCTTGCCTTGTAGATGTTTCTCGTTTAACAATTTATTTCCAAAATTTTCTTGGAGAAAGTCTCGGAGACAACTGGCAACTCATTGCCATAGCAACCGGATCAGCATTTGTTGGTGCATTTCTCGGACGTTTGCTTTTGAAAAAAATTACCTTCCAATCCGTACAATACATTGTGACTTTTCTATTACTGATTCTTGCGGTAGGATTGGGGATGGGTATTATATAGATTTGGATGAACTACCACTAGAACTAATGGATTATTTCGGCGGTTGATATCTATAGATTGCAGATTTACCAAACGCTTCCATGCTATCCCAAGGAGTAGTAATACTAGCGCTACTGAAGTCGAAAGACTGAACATGTTTCATTGATTCCTCTCTTTTTGATTCCGGAAGACTTAAATAGTTCGATGGAATATTTCTCATATTAATTAGTGTCTGAATATTTTCTGGAAGAAGATACAAACAGTCCGTCTTTCCATTTTGAATTCTTTTTTCAATGGATGAGGTGACACCAAGAGCTGGTAGATAAGAAGAATAACCAATGGGTACATCGCAGGGATTGTCCGAATCTAATTTCTCTTGAATAAAAATAGCTGCAGTGAGAAGAGACTTTGTGAATTGAATTCTATCAACTATCCATTTTGGAGATATTCGCCAGAGAAACAAACAAGAACTGATACCAATATGAAACATAAGTACAGTATAGAAGTAATTGCTAACGGAAGTATCCCAATGAAAATTATAGATGATAAAAAAGAATGCTACCGAATTTCCATCATAACCGTATGGAAAGAAAGAATTCCAATCATTCCAAAAATAGAAAAACACTAAATAGATTATGAAAATAAACTGCATCAAGGCACCGATTCCGCCGTAAACATTTTTTTTAGATTTAGATTCTTTTGAAATAATATCAATTAGTATTTGATCCACTTTGGACTGAAAAGCTTCTTTGATATTATGAAATAAATTGAAAGATTGTTTAATTTGTTGATAGTGTCTTACTAACTCATCTTCAGATACCTCGGTTTTATTTCCAATAAATAATCTCTCTATTATTTTTTTGTCTAAATCAGAAAATTCAGAATCCTCAGCTATTTTTTTTATTGTATAAATATTGGATGCTCCTACGACTCCCACCCAAAGTTTGTTTTCATTCATCAAACGACCAAGCCAAGTTGAAACTAAATATTTTTCGTGTTCAGCGATTAAGCAAACCTCTTCAGGTTGTAATCCGAATAAAGCATTTCCCACTTCATACCAACTGGTAAAATTTTTAGAATCTTTAAAAACCTCCTTTTTCTTTATTTGTCTATTGATATATACCTGGACAAATGCTAAAAATATAAGGAAAAAAATAAAAATCCCCCATCGATACTCGCTAAAATTCTCATCTAAGGATATCCAATATAAAGTCCTACCTTGGAAATCAAAAATCTGACTCACAACAAATCCTTGATTCGGTGAAAGATTGTCGAAAGTAAATATTCTGTTTATATCAGAATGAGGAACTACTACCCAATCCGGATGCCATTCAATATTAACTTTTAGTTTCTTAATTTCATTTCCCTCTATTCTGTTAGAAAAAGCAAAATCATGAAATAACTCATAACCAGCTATTGTTTTTTGAATATGTCCAATATATAGAGATTTTATTCTATATTCAATGATCTCACTTTTAAAAGTAAGATCATCAGGGCTTCTATTTCCCCATGATATAATTCTTTCTTCACTATTATGATTGTAATGATCAAAATTCGATAAATTGCCTTCTTCTAACATTTTCCAAGTTCCATCCGGCAACTTTCTTTCAATAGATAGAAGGTGATATTGTTCATCATTTCTCAAATCATAGTAATGTTTTACACCAACCAAGTTTTCATGTAATAAAATAGATTGCGTCTCTGTGATCTCCAAATTACCATTCTGATGAATTAAAGCATCTACATGAACACTATCCAAATATAAAATATTATTATTTACTGCTTGTTCATGATTACTATTCGTAAGAGTAACAATAACAGATACTACAAGTATTATAAATATTACAAATATTAATAAACGAGACATTGTTTTACCTTGGAATGTAGTAATATAAATTCAAATATTATTTTTATTTTTTTCTAAAGTAACTTTCTGCATTTTCCTTATCATATCTCCATAATCTCTTTGTATAATAAAGCAAGATTGTATTTTACTAAGGAAACACTTGCTTCTATCTGATCCAACATGCTTGCTCTCAATTTCAGCTTTTTTGCAGTATAGATTCCACCATCCGACATCATAATGTCCCAAGCTTTGCGTTCGATTCCATCGTCTTCAATTTCTAAATTTTGAATCTCCTTAATCTCAAACTGATCCCATCTTCGAGAAAGCTTACTTTGTATCGTATCAGAATTGCCAAGTGAGTAATTGGAATCATTTAACAATATCCATAAAAAATAGGGAAAGAACCTGGATCCATTCTCGGGGGAATAAACTTCCTGGATTGGATTGATAGGGTGATGAAAGGATTCTCTATTTTCAACGGTAAGGATTCTATAACCATAATACCCTTCCAACAAACCACCTAATACTACTAATCCCTCCACCGAATTCATGCTTGGATCATATAAATAAAGAGAACCGGTAAGGACAGCGAATCCGGCACCTGCAAGAATGGCATACACCGTGAACCTTGATTCTTCACTGCGATTCAAATTATCTAAATACCCGGCAACTTGCTCGGCACGTTCTTCTTCACAATCAATTTGGGCAATGATGGAAGACAATCGAATGGAAAAGTATTGCTTTCGAAGGGAAATTTGGAATCATCACTGCTCTTACCTAGAGTATTCTCTGGAGAAAAACATAGACTTTGGCTATCGCGTATCTCTTGGTTCAGATTTTTTTGCTTTTCTATACTATCCGTAAGAGTTGTGCAATAACCTAATGCCAATAAAGAAATATAGAGTGTTGATTTATAGCATTTGATAATTGCCATATTCTTATTTCTTCTTCTCACCCAATGTTCTGCCAGCCTCCCTCCCCAATACCAAATGCTTGGGATCACCTATCACCTGAGAGGAATAGATCCCGGTGTGTCCGCTAAATAGATAAGCCGTAACGCAGGATATCCCCATGTAAACAGCGGACTCGGCACCGAAGAGTTCGATTGCCATGAGCGTGCAGGCAAGTGGTGTGTTAGCCGCGGCGGCAAAAACTCCCACAAATCCCATTCCGGCAAGGAGCCCCTTCGACATAGGAAGGATCTCCGAGAGAGTGGAGCCCAGCGTGGAGCCTATGTAAAAAAGTGGTGTAACCTCTCCTCCCTTGAAGCCCGCCCCTAAAGTGAAGGAAGTAGTCAATATCTTCATGGCGAAATCATACCAAGGAATATCTTGGGTAAAACTTTCCACAATCACAGGCACACCCAAGCCTAGATAACGCGTATTATCTGTTAATAGAAAAAAAACAACAATCACCACTCCACCCGCAACCGGTCGGAGCGGCGGATAAGAAATAAACTTCTTGAAAAGGGATGTGAAAAAATGCGTCATCCTTCCAAATGTCATTCCTGCAATCCCAAAACCAATACCTGCAAGCACAGAGATTCCCATTAGCAGAGGGGATAATTCCGGAACCAGTCCTACCGAAGACGAATAATCCGTGTGCCCCACTTGCCACAGATGGCAGAAGAAGTCGGCAAGGATTGCCGACAGAAGTGCAGGAAATATCGCATCATATCGGAGTCGCCCCAGAAGATAGACCTCCAAACCAAATACAGCACCGGCAAGAGGTGTCCCAAAGACAGAGGAAAAGCCTGCCGCAATTCCACATATAATCAAAATTTTGCGATCACGAGGTCGGAGTCGAAAGATCCGAGTGAATTGATCGGCTATAGCTCCGCCCATTTGCACTGCTGTTCCTTCCCGACCCGCCGAGCCACCAAACAAATGTGTGACGACAGTTCCGATTAAAACCAAAGGAGCCATGCGAAGGGGGATGATCTTCTTGGGGTTGTGGATCTCTTCTATGAGTTGGTTGTTTCCCTTCACAACAGATTTCCCTAGATAGTGATAGGAGGCACCAATGGCAAGCCCTGCAATTGGCAAAAAATAAATCATCCAAAGATTTGCCTCACGGTAATTGGTTGCCCAATCCAGTGACAGAAGAAAAATCGCCGATGCAGAACCGGCAAGTGCTCCGACAATGATCGAGATGATTGCCCAACGGATGGTGTAGATGAGGATGGGACCTTGATCGAATTGCAAAATGGAACGAATGAGTTTTGGGTAATTGGACTTGGGAATTTTCATTATGAAATCATATTGTAATTGTACAAAATTCTCTAGCCACGCACTTAAGTGTGTGGCTAAGTTAAATGTATTGTTTAATCAAAAAATCCAAAAAAATAATCGTCAACCGAATTTTAAAAATAAAAAAAAATTTAGGTAATTTTAATCAAATCGATACAAATATACAAAAACATTGCATCAATTTGACAAATCATTTCCTCCTATAATACGCGAAACAAGACCAGATCTTTTGTAAATCTCTTCGTAAAGCACACCTGCAAGATGCAAAACGATATATCCAACCAAATAGTAAATGGACTGGATATGAACCAACTCCAAATCCTTTTTATAAACCTTGGGTCCAAACTCGATCAATAGTCCGGTAGTTAGGGAAATTGTTACCAATATATAAAAAATGATATATATCCAATAGTGAAACTTTTCCTTGGCACTCAATCCTTTGGCAATAGGATTCCGGAAGGGCATCTCTCCCATAAATGGCAAGAGAAAGCGAATGGCAAAAAATCCAACTAACGCATAGCCCATATAAATATGCCATTGCCACATGGGTTTACGAATCTTTTTTGCAATAAGGATAGTCTCTTCTTCGGAGAGCGTAATTCCCCTCTCGGTCAAATTTTCCTGAAGGATATCCGAAACGTGGAATTTATTCATCCAAGTCATTCGCAGAAATATAGTGATGAGAAGTAAAACAAAAGAAATTGCGATTGCCCAGTGAAGAGTTCTATATATTTTGGAGTAGGATAGCCGGTACATATATATTCCAAATTCTACCTGGATTTCTCCCAGTCAAATAGATTTGAGATTGAACGAATATTTCCTAAAATCTGGATTTCAAATGATATCAGAACCAATAAGCTTAATTCTGATAAAAAGTAATTCCGTTAAATCACAGAAATTTAATAATACTGCGATGATTTCAATCTACCGGTAGGTTATTGTAATACAAAACAAGAATTCTTAATACAACATATGATTTAATAGACCAAAAAATGGTTCGGATCCAATTTGTTTGAACCAATTTTTTAGCCGATTCCATTTGAAATCCTTGACCCAATTGATTGTGATAGGGAACGGAAATGAAAAATGTAGTGATCCACAGAAGTATTACAATGATTAAATTAATCCATACCAACCATCCCATTTGCTGAATAAAAACAGTTCGTCCTTCCAGTAGATTGGCATTGGCTCCCATATTGGATTCCAATTGTTCAAATAGACAAGCAAATAATATCACAATTGCTAAAACTAATTCTAATGTCATCATAGGAACAACGATCAGAGAAATTCTAGTGCTATGATTTTTGTGAAATTCCAAAAATTCGGAAGACCCCACGTCCATAAATGAAGGGTAATGAACTATTTGCACCATCCAGATCAGCCCGGTGAGAAAGATTGTGGCAAATGCTTGGGTTAAAACCAAATAAGAAAGATGCATCTATCATTAGACTCCGGAGTATCAATCAAAATTAGATCATCCAAAAGATCTCAGATGAAAGAGAGGACTCTCCGGATCATATTGGATTTCGAATTTCTGCCCAGGGAGAATTTTCTTATACTCTTCCAAAGAACATGCCGACCATAGACGGACTGATTCTCCGGATCTTAGGTGGTAGGTATAGCAGAGTAGATGTATGAGGTTGCCATGTAATTTCGGAGGGCGGATTTTGGGTTTCCAAGTAGCTTTCAAACAATAAAGAATTTCCCCTGTCGCATAAATTCCTTTTATATGAATGGTTTTCATCTTGTGGTAGTGGCTGAAAATCATGAATATTAATTTGTAAGAAACTAGACTTAAAAATGAAAAGACCCCCAATCCTGCATAGATAATCGTGATAGCCTCCACTCCGATGTTCCAAAGTGCACTTGCTATAATAGTTATGGGAATAGTTTGAATGGCACATAATACGATTGAATAAAAATATAAATTTCCCTTGGTCAGAGTATCCACGATAGGATCATCCTGAGATTGGTTCCAATCTATGTTTCCTTTATGGTCGAAGACTTGGGTGAATAGGATATCTTTGATTTGGAATTTTACCGGCTTCATACTACCTCGGCACCAAACCCGGATCATTCCAAATCTTCATTTCTCGAAAGAAGCAAGAGTATTCTCCCGTGTGGCAAGCCGCTCCCTTCTGATCCACATGATAGATAACCGTGTATGGAAATTTTTCTTCCAGTGTCCAAGCAAATATACTCTGCGTATGTCCACTCTCTTCTCCTTTTGTCCAGAATTTATTTCTGGATCTTGAGAAATAATTCCCCAATCCCGTATCCCAACCTGCAACAATTGCAGAGCGATTCCCCCAGGCTTGCATCAAAATCTTTCCATCCCGATCTTGCGCAATGATTGGGATTAGATCGTCGTAAGGATATTCACCGGATTTATGACTCGCTTGCAATGCGGCAAAAGCTTGATCCAACCAATTTTCTAACCGAACTTTTGGAAGTTCGGGATAGTTGACCCAAGACTTTTCGCTTCGCTTGGATATCTCCCGATCCATATCTTCCGACTCAATTTCATTTTGCCATAAGAGATAGGTGTCCAAGTCACAATCTACTTCCCACTTATATCCGGGATTGGATTGGAATACATTTTCTACCCAAGCATTGGTAGTCACTTCGACTGACCAGATATTCCGAGTTTTTATAGTTTGTCGAATGAGTGTGACAATTCGTTCGGGATTGTATTGGTATTCAGATACTTTCACATCAAATACACTTTACCTAAATTATCTTTAATTCCGGGATTCGCACCATAATCCAGTAGAAGTTGAATGATCTCACTGGTTCCGTCGTAGCTATTTGCAATATGAAGTGCAGTTACACCTCGATTGTCCTGAGCATTAGGATTGGCTTTGTAATCCAAAAGGAATTTCACTTTCCGCGGATCTCCTGATTCTACTGCTTGATGAAGAGGTGTTACACTATCCACATCTTTCACATTGGGGTTGATCTTATATTCTAATAGTTTAGAGAGAAAATCAATATTCGATGTCTCCAGAATTGTTTCTCGAAAGAGGATTCCAACATAATCGGTAAAATTTGACTTTTGTAAACAAATTTCTAATAAGTTTGTAAATTCATTATAATTTCCCGATTCAATGCATTTGATGAGGCGCATAAATCTTTTCTTGTCTTGGTGCTCTTCGATGATGGCTTGGATAGTTTGGAACATAGTTTCTATATCATTAAATTTAAGAATAACATAGAATGGCAAATAAAAAAGATATGGAAATTACCCTTCGTTCTATTGGATTTTCTGCTTGATTGTATATCGGATTCACTCTACTATAGAATTATGGGGAAACGCATTCCTCGGAGGTATATATGAGTGCTGTATTGGAAAAGATCTCAATATCCGATTATCTCGAAAGAGAACGAAATTCCATGGAAAGAGCAGAATATATTCAGGGGGAAGAACGCAAGATGACCGGAGCCAGGTACAATCACAATTGCATTGTTATCAATCTAATCAAAAAGATTAGTGATAAATTAGATAATCAAAAATGGAGGATTCTTTGCACTGACCAGAAAATCTGGATCCCTGCAAAAGAAGCTTTCTATTATACCGATGTTCTGATCCTTCCCACCCCACCCCGGTTTTAAGACGATAGAAAGGATATTATCACAAATCCCATTTGCATCTTCGA
>JAFIGA010000260.1 GCA_020831715.1 Leptospira sp.
AGTTCCATATTTCGGATTATTTTTGGAAAATCTTTGTCTGCTTTCATTCCTAAGAATAATACAATTGAACCTATACCTATGATAGTTGTATGTCCCGTCGCATTGAATAAATTTTGAAAAAAGTACAGAACTATCAATGTAGCAACTACCAAGAAAAAATTCCATTCAATAACAATGCTAGTCTTAAAAATCTACTCTGATTCATCATATTTTCAACCCACCATTTTTAAAGATAGTATGTAACCCAAAAAAATAATACTAAAACCTCCAATCTCTGCGACAATTAAGAGGATCATACCGCCATGCACGATAAAACTGGGGAGTCGGTATTTTCCTAAGACGAATGGTTTTCGAAATTGGTTATCTGTATCTTTTAGAATAGCATGTACTAAGTAAGTAAAAAGTGCCACTCCGAGAAATACCACTACCGCAAAGCTTGCCCAGAATAATACAAGATCAGAAAAGATATTCTGATGGAGTAAGCCCATATTGTTTTCGAAACATTTTGTTAAAAGCAGATTTCGAATTGAAACCTACTGCATAGGCTATAGAGAGTACATTTCTACTTGGTTCATTGACTAGAAGAAGAGCCGCCTCTTCAATTCGGAATCTATTGATATATTCGTTGAATCCAATCCCTAATTTAGAATTTAAAAGTTCAGATAGTTGATGAACACTCAAATTGGAAATTTCCGCAAGCTGTGAAATTCGAAAGTCTTCATCAGCATATAAACTTTCTTCACGCATCAATTGATCTATCGCTTGTAACTTAGAATCTGCATTGATACCTGTTATCTTGCTCTTTGCATATCTTATTGTTTCCAGAGCCTTAGAAATATCAGAAATAGTTTCGGGTTTGTAGTTGGAAAATAAATACACAGCTATAACCAATGCTCCATGAGATTGAGCCGAAAGACGAGAGAAGAAAGGTATTCCGATTAAATATCCAAAAGCATCAAAAAATACCATCACACTGATAGAAGGAAAAAATGATAATACGTACCACTTCATATCTGATTTTAATTCTTTATAAAGTAAGAATACTTCTTTCGAATATCCAGATAGTATTGGAATGAGATACAATAAAATAACAATCTTTGGTCCTACAATCCAAATGACCAAAAACCATTCCCAGCAACTTCTAGTATTGTAGCTGGAGTTAAATACTTCAACTAAGAATGGAAATCCATTGCTACCCACTATAAAAAGCCAAATGAATAAACCGCATACTCCCAAAAGAAATGGTAGGACAAATAGCGAAAGCGAAACTCGATGACTCTCTCCCATAATTTGTCTGAAATACAAATATATTAGAGGACCAAATAAATAAAAAAAAGGAATAGACCAAGGGAATAAATTAATAGATGCGATCCACTGATTCTCATAAAATCCGGACTCCCATAAAAGTCTTAATCCAGAAAGTAAGATCAACCCGGCACCGGCGGAATGAATTTTTTTGTCTCGAGAAAGAGAGAGAGCAAGGAACCAGACGATTGAAAACAAACCACAAAAGTTTAATACTAAATATTCGACCATTTTTTATCCTCTAAAAAACACGAACATTGAGAATACTCCAATTTAGGCAAAAATCTAAGAACTTTTCACAAAAAATCCGAAAAAGTATTTTTTCATTTTCTAATCTATAACCCCAAAATCCGGAACATATACCTGCAATTTTTCTTCTTTCCCCTTAACCGCAGAACGAAAGCCTTTCGAAAACCTGAAATCTTTTTTTGTAATTTCGTATATTTCTTTAGAAACCAAAACTTTAGTATGCAATTTTTTATTCAGAGACTCTATTCTTGATGCCGTGTTTACTGTATCTCCTATTGCTGTGAATTCCATTTTCTTTTGAAAGCCTAGGTTTCCCACAATCACTGAGCCATAGTGGATTCCGATACCAATTTGGAATTCATGATTGAAATGCTTTCTTAGGTATTCATTGAAATCATCTAAGGCTATAATCATTTCTTGAGCAGATTTTAGAGCCAAAAGGGCGGGGTGTTCTTTTCTTTCTTCTAAGCCAAATGTAACCATTATACCGTCACCCATATATTTATCTATATAACCACCATTTGAATCAATATGAGATCCAACAGCATTGAAATATCGATTTAATATATGAATGATGTCGTAGGGTAGATTCTTTTCGGAGAATGAAGTAAAGGAACGAATATCCGAAAATAACACAGCCGCTTCCACTTCGG
Organism: Leptospira sp.; assembly: GCA_020831715.1. GTDB lineage: Bacteria > Spirochaetota > Leptospiria > Leptospirales > Leptospiraceae. The sequence goes on from JAFIGA010000260.1 coordinate 2,208, forward strand.
TTCCGGTTATATTCAATCCATGTTTTCCTTCATGTATTGCTTCTGAACTATCTTCTTCGTCGAATACAAGTCTTCGAATTTTTGCTTTTCCATTGATTTTGGTCTGACACGCCAATCGAACCTCAGGTGGAAAACCTTTAGTATTAGCTAATTTAGATTCTTCCGGAGTTCTGGGTAGGCAATTTTCCAACCCTTCTAAAACAATCACTCTGCAAGTTGAGCATCTTGCTTTTCCTCCGCAGATATGAACATGGGGAATATCGTTCTCAAGAGATAATTCCAGAATAGTTTGATTGGACGAAGATTCAATCTCCTTATCATCGCCTTGGTAGCATATATTTGTGACTTGATTTGAAGCAATTGTTAAATCATCTCTAGCGGAAAAATTATTCCATTCGTTCTCCATTATATTTGGATTGATGAGCTTTTTTGTAAATCTTTCCAAATACCTTGAATCATCGGATTCAGAATTTGTTTCAATTGTATTTGAATTTTTACTTTTCGCTTTGTCTGAGTTAGATTCAACTGTTCTGAGTTCACTTGGAATGGAAGAAAGATCTAAGCTTTTGTTGTTTTCTTTTGCCTGATCAGAGAGGCTAACACCGTATTTACAAAAGTATCCTATTGAATCAGATCCGCATTGTTCGAAAAGAGGGCAATCCAAACAGTTGCAACCCTTCATTTCCACTTGGGCGGAACTTTTCCCGGAAGCACAGTACAACGCTTCTCCCGCTACTTGGGGTTTACTGGGACAGCCTCCACAGTAGTCAGCGCATGTTAATAAATTATCGAGGTTTAAAGCTATACCTGTGTTATTTGATTTAGCCGAAATTTTAAAATCTTGGGAGATCATAGGAGCCGGTATTTTTCTTCGAACCGGCTTGGGGATCATTTTCATCATTGCAATCATTGCTTTCATATGTTTTAATTTCCTATAATTCTATTCAATATTACCACTCCATTCCAAATTACTTTCATCTTTGGTCTCCTAAAAATTTCTTTTATTTTTGTCGAAACAATAGACCTAAACTTACAAGAAATCTTATTAAATTGGTAAAACGTATAAAAAATTTTACTTTTGAAGAAACTTTTTCTAAACTTATTGCTTTATTTTTCAAGAATGTATAATGGATAATATGCATAATTTTCAATTCCCATGGGGATATTTATTTATTCTTTTCTTAGTAGTAATTAATTGCTTCCTATTCTATATACTTCGTTTTATGTTCTTGGATCTAAAAGAATCCAAAAATAAAGCAAGTATTGCTTTTAAGATCATCTATATAATCTATTTTTCATTTGTTTCTCTGGTTGCAGGGATTGTCGTTATTCATCAATCAAATAAATACTTGGTGGAATTAGATTGGAATTTTGATACTAAAATTGTTTCGGCTAAAGACAATTATATGTTCTCTTATCAATGGGATATTCATGAGCTTTCCCATTGGGAATTGAGAAACCTACAACCGATTGCTTATACTTTTGACCCGGAAGAGAGAGGTGTCATTCGAGATTATCCCAAGAATTCAGATTCTATGCAATTGTACTTGGTCTTGAAAAACCATGAAAGATATTCTATTGCGAAATGGGATAAAAAAGATTTGCAATTACCATCCAAGCTCATTGAAGATTCCGGTCTTGTCTTGTTGGACACTCGGGATCGAACATTACTTTTTGATGATCCTTTATTACTTAGTCTCTTAACTGATAGAGGCTTGTCCACAGTTTCCCAAGGGAATTTATTCGATTCCAATGTAAAACCGGAATCAATTGAATCATTAACCAATACACAAGATTTCTATGTAAAAACAGAAAATCGAAAGGAAGCTACTTCATTGCTTGCAAGTTATATGAAAAATACTTCTTTATTTTTTGAGATTGTAAAGTTGGCTGCTATTCCGGTTCTTATCTTTATTTTATTTTATATTGTGGAATTTTTTAAAAGGAAAATCATATCGAAAATTTTGCCTTCCTTATCGAAAAAATTCGGTTGGGATGGTGGCATTAAAAGTTCGGTTATTTTTAAAAAGAAATTATTTATCTATGTAAATTTAGTAGTAGGTGCTTTCTATATAGCTTGGTTTTTGGCTCCCGGAAAAATCCTGGAAAAAGACATTCAAATTTCTATCAAACAATCCGGTTTCATTCATAGCAACCGTCAAATAGATGATGAACTTGCAGAAGCTAGAAAGACACTATCCTACTGGACAGAAACTTTTTTTTCGAATCCCATGTTATTCATTCATAGACTGGGAGATATCTTAGAAACAGATTTTTATGTTAAGCCTAAATTCTACACTTTCTCTGAGATTCATAATCTTGAATTCCAATCATCCCTACAGGGAGAGTTCCATATAGTAATTCGAGACAAGGCAATGTTTCGAGGTAAGGATGAAGATAAAAAGCCGGAGATTATAGTCTGGGACTCAATGGATCCTTTGGTTGCCGAATATTTGAGCTATCGATTAGAAAGGGCATATTAGCGGTTCACCAAAAGAATCTACTGGATGATGAAGGAATTATGAAAACAATTCTAAGAAGTAAAATAACTTTCATAGGAGTTGGACTCATATTTGTCTGGATCTATACAACTTGTAATGCTACCACCTATGTCAAGTCCACTCGCAGAGTTGGGTAGTTGAAAACTTGAAATTTGAGGAATTGATTTGACTCGTTAGCATATAAAAAAATTGTTGAGTTTCTCCACAAAGTATTAATTATTGAAACTTATTGGAGAAACTATGGTAAAAGATCATTTGTCAATAATGCAAGATTTACAAAATTATGCATCTACTAAGGCCTGGATTTGAAATTAACTACCAACTAACTCCTATTCCGTATTCTGTTCGTCTTTATGATAAACCATCTCTTTTTGCTGGGAAATTGCATGCTGTTCTATGCCGAAATTGGAAGACTCGCGTGAAAGGTCGAGACTTCTATGATTACATTTGGTATTTATCGAAGGGAATTTCTCCCAATATATTATATCTAGAAAGTCGGATGATACAATCAGGTCATTTGCATAAAAGTGAAAAATTGAATCGAGAATTACTTTTTGATAAACTACAAGATAGATTTGTCTCTGTAGATTTTGTCCAAGCAAAATCTGATATACTGTCTTTTATAAATGACTCTTCGGAATTGGATCTTTGGAGTTCTGAATTTTTTTGGAGCATAACTAAAGATCGGTTAATTGTGTGAGATCGTTTTATATAAAGATCCCAAACTTTATGAAAATAGTGGCTAGTTTTTTCGTGCTTTTGGTGTCTTTCGTGGTTCCTATTTTTTCTACCACGAAATACACGAACGACACGAAAAGGAATCGGAGCACAAAGCAAAGCTGGGACGACCATCCCTCGCCAACAAAAAATATCCACAGTCAGATGATAATTTTCGGAAGAAATTATTGCGAGCGATGAAGAGGATTTCCCCCCTCTGTCACCCGGATTTTGGTGGAAGCGTTTTGTAGCGAAATAGCGTGTGGTTTTGGTTGAAAGTAAACATCTGCGTGAATCTGTGTTTATCTGCGGTTTAATCTTTCTTCCCTTCATCCGGGCAACCCAAGGGTGGGAATCCGAGTACCCAAAGGTTGGAAATCCCCTAAATCCCCTGCGTCTCTTCTCTTAAATAGATTGACATTTTACTTTATAGCAAAGATCAAATTGCAGGGGATTCCCTCCCCAATAAAATTGATCCCCAAAGGTGGCATAGTTTAAAAAATAATAGACAAATATATTTTGTTTGAATAGTCTAATACTATGAAAAAGTTTAGAATCTTGTTTATATTCATACTTGCAATCATTATTATTCCATTTAGTATCCTTACGATACTGTTAGCTCAAAAGCATGGCTCTTTTGCTATGGCATGGAAGGATTTTGTTCAGCAATCTACAGGCACTAACGATCTCTCAAGGTTGGTTTATTTACCGGAGAATCCATGCCAAAATTCGCAAAATCAGGATCGTGGAATTTTGAATCCCATTTATATTCCTATCCCTAAGATTGAATTTCAATCTGAAAAGTCCTCTCCTAATTGGAATCCTCCCGGTCAGCCGAAAGGAGCCAGCTTAGCTCTCATCTGCAATGAAAAAGACGAAGCAGGCAATGTCCGAGCTCAGATTGAATACGGATTTCCCATGAATCTTTCTCAGAATCTTTCTTCTCTGGATTTATTGATTCAGCTCTTAGATGAAGAGGGAAATGTTTTAAATAGAATGGAAAGGAATGGAAATCTTGGATTTCATTTTTATAAAAAAGGGGATAAAGCCTTGGTTGGAATTATTCTTTCAACGGGCAGACCCATAGAAAAAAAGCCTGATAAATTATTAATAACACACCGCGGTTCTGTTCAAGAAGATATAATGGACCATTATCCAACAAAAATTCCAATTGCTAGTATATATTCAAAAAATAAATTCCAAGAATTAGAATATCATTCCGAAAGAAAGAAAAAGAAGGGATCTCCGAATATTACTCTTAAAGAAAGAGGAGCTCATAAGGGTAAAATTACCTATACCGAAAATGAGAGAAGGAGAAGTTTTTCTTCTTCGGGAAACCATTATACAATCAAGCAAGATACCTACTATGGAATCGCAACAGATTGGATTATCTCCAATGAATCCAATTCCACTTATGAAAGTGTCAAAATAGTTTTCGAGGCATTAGACGCTAACGGAAATATGATTTATTCAGCTAATCATAGATTATGGACAAGGCATCACAATTTTCAATGGAAGCCGGGAGAGAAATTTGGCTTTGGAAAGCTCTGGTCTATGAAAAAGGATCAATGGGAAAAAGTACAATCCTATAGAGTGTATGTTAAATGATTACTAATTACTGATTTATAATTAAGATTTCAGGAGAATGGGCAAGGTTGCTAAATCTCTGTTTTCTTCATCCGGGTACCCAAAGGTTTGAATCCCTCAAATCCCCTGTGTCTCTTCTCTTAAATAGATGGACATTTCGCTTTATAGCAAGGATCAAATTGCGGGGGATTCCCTCCCTGTGTCCACCCCGGATGGAAGAGGATTTCCCCCCTCTGTCACCCTGATTTTGGTGGAAGCGTTTTGTAGCGAAATAGCGTGTGGTTTTTAATGAAAGTAACATCTGCTTGAATCGACTATTCTTAAGTTATACGGCGTGCGTTTTCATTCCCAAAGAATTAGCTACTATATTTATCCTTTTGTCAAAACTATTCATAACAATACTTGTATTTGAAACTAAATTCTTAAAATAAAGAGCAGATCCTACGTGGATTCCATCTAAAGACCTGCAATCAGCTATCTGTTTTTTTGCGTGTATAATCTTATCGATATCTTCATCAATGTTCAATTGATAACACTCAGATAAATATTCTCTTAATTTGGTTTCATTCTTAGATAGCAATTTAATATTAAGTTTTTCTTTATTATGGAAATAATATCTACGTAATACTATTGTGCTTTCAATAGATGAGAGAATTGAGGTTATTTTATAATTATCTGAATTCCATATTTTCACAGCTTTTTCGTAAAAATCATCTTCAAATAGTAAGGACAAAAATATACTCGATTCGATATAATCAATTGTTTTCAACTGAGATAATCGTTTTTGGAATTTTGGTAAAATTCCCAGTAAGATTTACTGTTTGATTTAGGTTTACTCATTCTTAATGAAATCTGATTGGGTTTTCTCTTAGGCTTAATCAATTTTCCGGATTCTACTAATTGATCTAGTATCAAACTTACATTATCATTATTTTTATTGGAGACTTCGGGATTTTTTAATTCTGCTACTACCTTATTATGGTCTGTAATCAATATACTTTCACCAGTTTTCACCAATTCTATATATTGACTGAGATGTGTCTTAAGTTCCCTTATTCCGACTGAGATCATATCTCCATAAGACTACTGTAGTCATAATTAGTCAAATATATTTTTGGACTTCATATTTAGTAATTTTTGTAGAGTTACTTTAATTCTTATTCTAAATTTAAATTTTAAAGCATCCCGTATAACTTTGTTTATCCGCGGCTAATCTCTTTTCTTCATCCGGGCTTCCAAGGGAGGAAATCCGGGTACCCAAAGGTTTGAATCCCTCAAATCCCCTGTGTCTCTTCTCTTAAATAGATGGACATTTCGCTTTATAGCAAGGATCAAATTGCGTGGGATATTCGGGATAAGAAATTCAGAAGTTTTTGCCTACAGCAAAAAAGGGAGTGCTGACTCATTGGGAAGCTGTCAGCAAGGGGTGCTCACATACGTTCGCAAAATAAGAGTTAACAACCATAAAAATTCTCTTTCTCTCACCCTGATTGCTTTTAGCAATCACTCCCCATTCGACAGGCGAAGCCTATGTCGAATCCCCCCAGCTTGCACAACCCTATGAGCAAGCTCCCCTGAATCATAATTCCATTTCACCGAAGGCGTTCCCATTTTTCCTCTTGACAAACCTTTCCACATTCGTAGGATATCTCTATGTCCTCATTATTGAAACAAGAACTACTCCCACATTATACTTACGAGGATTACAAACATTGGGAGGGAAGATGGGAACTGATTGAAGGGGTTCCCTATGCCATGAGTCCAGCACCGAATCTATTCCACCAACAAGTCAGTCAGAATATTGCCCGATTATTGGGTAATATTCTATCCACTCAATCGATCTACTTTCCCTATTTGCCGATAGATTGGCAGATCGCAGATGATACAGTGGTTCAGCCGGATCATTGCATTCTAAAGGGAAAGCCTCGGGGCGTGAAAATCCAAACGCCTCCGGTTCTCGTCATCGAAATTCTATCTCCTTCCAACGCACTCAAGGACTTGGAATTGAAGTATGCACTCTACCAGAGAGAGCAGGTTCCCTACTATGTGATTGTGGATCCGATGAAAGAGATGGTGACTGTGCATCGGTTGGAAAAGACATTATCAGATAAAGATACTCCCCGGTATTCGTCTGTATTTGAGTCTCGAGATGGATCTTTCATTTTTGAATTGGAAGGTTTTTCTTTCGAATTTCCGTTTGTTGAGATTTGGTAAATTCATCTAAAGAATTTGTATTTAATTTCGGGTTGTAATCAAACTCCCTACAATCCCCGATCCAAATATGATCGGAAGACCACCAAATACCCAATAGGTTGTATATCCCCCTGCTTCCCCCCAGTAGAGATAGGAGAATACTCCCCATACCACACCTAATATCATACTTAGAACAGCTCCGAATTTTGTAACCTTTTTCCAATAGAAACCGGCAAGGAGGGCAAAACTTATGGCAAAAACTGGTATATTGGCAAGAATTAGTTTATCCAAAATTCGATCTACAACAGTATTCGATAGTAACCAGCTTAACAATGATATGGTTGTCATTATTATCATGGAACGTCCTATACCCTTGCTTGCATTGTTTTCCAGATTGATAAAATCCCCGATGATCATGGTATTCATCGCAGACCAAACTCCTGCTAGAGTTGTTCCGCCAATGACTAAAAAGATTGCATAGGCAAATCCTTTGGATCCAACCGGAAAGAAATGATCCACGATTGAGGGGATTGTATGTTGAACAGATTGTAATTTCATAGAGAATCCTAAGTTATGGATGCTAAAATTGGCAACTGCTATAACAGGGAATGCATAGAGCACAAAGACAAGTATTGCCGAAATCCCGACAGCAGTGTAGGCTGTTTTGGGTGACTCTGCAGCAAAGATTTTCTGGGAATACCAAGGTGCGGAAATATAGGTGAACATGGTCAGAATGACCAAACTAAGAATGAACTCAGGAGGAAGTGCCTTCTGTCCTTCTTGCAAAGGTATTGCCTCTAAGATATGGGAAACTGATGGGGAGTGAGAACCCCCTGAAAAATAATAGATCAAGGGAATAAGAACCAACACGGCAAGAAAACCCAATACATCGATACGAATGATGGATACCAGTCCTCCTCGAATTGCCAATAGTAAAACAAGGCATGTGATGAATAAACTGAGCAACCATTCATATTCCAAAGTAGAACCTATGAAAATTGGTTGGAATAAAAAAGTCATTGATTTGATGTAAGTTGCTGTAAATCCCAACATTGCGATGAGTAATAATGCACTCACAGTTTTTCCAACAGACTTTCCATAGACTTTTGTAAAAAAACCTGCAGTCGAAAATCCATTGAATTCTTTCCATTTTCTTGCCACGACCAAAGCATAGAATCCCAATCCGAACAAAAAGACTAATGGAAGTAAGACTCCCCAAACTCCTGCCGTTGCTCCAACAGATGAAAATCCAATCAAAGTAGAGGTATTGAACTCTGTCATAACCAAGGTAGCCACCAAGGGGAACAAAGTAGTCTTGCGATTGGCAAGTAGATAGGAAGATTCTGATTTGGTTTTTCTACCACTCCACCAACCATAAAATAAGATGAAAAGTAAAATGGATAAGAAAAGAACTATATCCACTATCGTTTTCTCCAAAGTGAGTTGCAGAAGTATTCCCTTGAGTCTAGAAAGTTTTCGAGTATCTCAAACCCATGGGTTTGGGCAAGAATGTTGATATCTTCCAATGTGTATTTATGGGAGCGTTCCATAAATATTTTTTCCCATTTTTCGAAGTGGAAGATTTTATCGAAAGATTCAAACTGCACATCCTGATCTTGGGTGGATACCAGAAAACTCAACACTTCTTGGTTGCGAATGTCATAGTAGGTATAGTGTTCAAATTGTTTCAAATCAAAATTGGAACCCAGTTCAAGGTTCATTCTTCTTAGGAGATTGAGATTGAATTCTTTGGTAATACCCTCGCTATCGTCATACGCCCTGCGGATGGTATGAGGGTTTTTCACTAGATCCAGTCCGATTAAAAATTGGTCACCTTCGTTGAGATCTCCACTCAATCGAGATAAAAAATCATTGGTCTCCGAATGAGAAAAGTTCCCTAGATTGGATCCCAGAAATAAAACCATTCTAGGAAGTGTATCAAAATTTTTATCATTGTGCAATCTGTCCAGAGTCTCTAAGTAATCTCCGATATAGGGTTCAATTTTTAAATTGGGTATTTCAGATCTTAGATCATCGGACAAGGATTGAATACTCAACTCTGAAATGTCGATGGGAACAAAAGTAAAATTGGTATGATTGGCAACCAGATGTTCCAATAAGATTTTAGTTTTGATTCCATCTCCACAACCCAATTCAATTAGATGAAAATCTTTATTCGGAATGATATACCGGAGAATTTCTCGAGAATATTTTTCAAAAATTTCTGTCTCTGAATTAGTGAGATAATAATCATCAAGATTCATGATTTGTTGAAAAATAATGCTTCCTCTATCATCATAAAAATATTTGGATTGGAGGGACTTGGGAAAAGCGGACAGCCCTTGTATGGTATCCCGAATAAAACTTGTATCGTATTGGCCGTTAATTTCTTGTGAATGCATAATTTTATAATTATTCTATAGATTATGTGACTTTGAATCCAAATTTCTTACACATATTATTTCTATAAAAATAAAATTTAATCATTTTTTTACCAAACGAATTCCATTGAATTGATAGCCTATCTGCGGATGAAAGAAATTTCGGTAGGTTTTTCTGCTATGTCCTGCGGGGGTCACAACAGAACTTCCACGCAAAACCTGTTGGTTCACCATAAATTTTCCATTGTATTCACCTGCTGCCATATTCTTGGTAAAGCCGGGGTAGGGAAGATAGCTACTCGATGTCCACTCCCATCTGTCTCCCCATGATAAACGGTCCGATGCAACTTCCCATTCAAACTCCGTTGGAAGTTTACAATTTTTCCACTCTGCAAATGCATATGCTTCGTAATAGGAAATATGTGTTAGTATGTGATTTGGATTTATTTTCTTCAAGCCTGCCAATGTATATTGAAAGTATTCATTGTCTTGCACTATCCAATACATTGGCATTTCCATTTGGTTTTGGTTGATCCAAGCCCAACCTTCTTCATGCCAGAATATATAGTTCTTGTATCCGTAATCTAGGATGAATTCAATGAACTCTGCATTCGTAACTAAATTATCTCTTATTGAAAAATCCTGTAAAAAAACCTTGTGAGAACCCAATTCATTGTCAAAACAAAAGCCTTCTCCTTGATGCCCAATAGTATATATACCTTCATCTACATTGATCCAATCTATTTTTTGAACTTCTATGTCCTCGACAAAAGCTATTTCGGAATAACCGGGATAGAGAGGATTCAGGCTCCAAGTATACTTTAAATCGGTAAAGAAAAGTTCTTGGTGCTGTTGTTCATGATGAATCCCTAATATAATCAATTGTTTGCATTCATTGGGAATATCTTCGGAAATGAATTCCTGCATTACAGAGTCAATGGCTTTTCGATATGCAATCACTTCTTTTACAGTTGGTCTGGATAAAGCTCCTCGATTGGTCCTCGCTACACGGTCTCCTTTTTCATTATAGTAGCTATTGAATAGATAGTCATAGACCGGATGAAATTTTTTATATCCCGGCTTGAATTGGGAAAGAATGAATTCTTCAAAGAACCATGTTGTATGGCCTAGATTCCATTTAGGAGGACTTACAAAGTCTATTGCTTGTGGAACATAGTCTTCAATTTCAAGACATTCCATTATTTTCAGAGAGCGAAAGCGAACATTAGTATATGATTCTTTTAAATCCAAAATAAGATTCCCGAAATTATAAATATTCTTCCATCTTCAAAGTTTAATGTTTCGATTCAAAGTATTTTTACTTTTATATGATTTTTATTGACATCCCACATATCAAATAATCAACTGATTATGGAGTGGTTACATGCAAGGGGTGCCTTATTGCATAGCAATTTGGCTGAGATCATACCCTTACTACCTGATCCGGATCATACCGGCGTAGGAATGCTAAACCCGATTGCTATTAGCCCTCCGTATATTTTTTGGAGGTCTAAAATGACACAGAATTTCACTATCCCCCCTTTTGCCCAAAGATGCATGGAAGCATCCGGATCTGCTTGGAAGGCATCCTTTCAGCATCCGTTTGTATTAGCTCTTGCTGATGGATCCTTGGATCCTAAGATTTTCGCTTTTTACCAAATGCAAGATGCTAGATACTTGGAATCCTTTTCCGATGCTTGTGCAATTATTTCCACTAAGACAGCGGAACCTGTCGATAAACTTTGGTTTATTGATGCCGCAAGAATGGCTTTGGTTGTAGAAAATGAACTTCATGCAGGATATGGTAAGAAACTGGGTTATACTGCGGAGGATATTGCTAAAATTACTCTAACTCCCAATAATCGAGCCTATCAGAATCATATGGTTTCAGCGGCTCTAAAAGGAACTTTGGTAGAAGCAGTCGCGGCACTCACTCCTTGTCCATGGCTCTATATTGAACTTGGTCAACATCTTCTATCCAAAATGGGAACTATACCCGCCGATCATCCATATGCCGATTGGCTTAAGATGTATTCCGATCCCGGATTCAATGATTACATGAACGAGATATTGGCTAGATTGCAGAAATTTGCCGATGCATCGGATGAAAAAAATCGAGAAATAGCTGTTGAGGCATTTGTTCTTTCTGCTCGATATGAGTGGATGTTTTGGGATCAGGCTTGGAATAAACAAACTTGGCCTGTATAAACCTCTAAAAATGCTTTCCTGTGAGGCCATTTCTAAAAAAATGGTCTCAAGAACCCAAATCGGGGGAGCAAATCCATGAAAAGAACAGAACTGGAAAGAAGAGAACGAGAACTCCGCAGAATGGAGAAAAAAGCGCAGGCTCTTCAGAAGGGCGGAAGAGAAGAAATGAGTGTCGGTGCTTACATAGATGCCTTGTTTGGGCTATTCCGTTACGATATGGAAGAGATATTCAATACCAAAGAGGATGTAGATATCCTAGAGGTTTTGGAAAATATGAAAGAAGATCATCCTGAGAAGCAATGGGATGTTATCATCAGAAAAGCAGTCAATAAGACAAAAGTTGCCGCAAAAGAACGTGCATACGACGAACTGCGAGAATTAGCAGGAATTGCTGTTCCGGCATAAATTTTTTCTTTCCTAATTATAGTTCCTGTTGTAGAGTGATTCAGGCGTAGTTTTAACAACATGCCGGACAGATAGTATGAGATTTACAACAGGAACATTCTTATTTATTCTCAATATCTCAATTACTTTCTTATTTGTTAACTCAATTCACTCTGAAACCAATTCCAAAAACGATCTTATACAACATCCTTTGAAGATTTCTGAGTTCAAAGAAGGAATGAGCCTATCTCCTTTTTTGGAGATTTGGGAAGATGAAGATTTGTCTTTTGCTATTGAAGATTTTTTCAAGATGGAAGATATTCGTCCCGAACAAAGGAGAAGTTTTCAGTTTGGCGATTCTGATTCTATGAAAAAAAATGAGCAGGTTCCAAGTTTTGGAATTAGTAAATCTGCATATTGGTTTAGATGGAAAATAATCAATGATACAGATAAAGATAGAGCGTATCTTCTAAAACAGAGATTTCCTCTATTGGATAAAGTTTCACTCTATTATATAGATTCAGATGGTGAGATAGAAATCAACCGTTCCGGAAGAAATATACCATCTTCTATTCAAGAGATATTCTATCGAGGATCTGCATTTTCGCTTCCGGTTTCGAAGAATTCAACAAGAGTATTCCTTATGAGGGTTGAGTCTGAATCTTCCATTTCTGTTCCTATAAATTTATGGTCGGAGAGAGGATTCTTTGAAGCTCTCAGCAATGAACAAATTATCCAAGGATTATTTTTTGGCGCAATAATAGTAATGTTTTTCTATAATTTATTTTTATTTGTTGCATTGCGGGATAAAGGCTACTTGTTTTATATTCTTTACCTTCTTGGTTTTGGGATCCTGTTCCAAGCATCTATGAATGGGTATTTGGGGTTATATTTATTCCCTGAATCAGGTTATTGGGCTAAGTATTTCCATAACAAAATTTACATTCTTTCAGTGATTTCTATTTTTCCTTTGATGAGATATGTGTTGAACACAAAGGAATATTTCCCTTTCGCCGATAGAGCTTTTTATTTTATGCAATTTATTATAGCTTTTATTTTTATATTGGAATTTTTCATGGATTATTCTTTTATCAATTCGATGATGGATAATATTTCTTCTGTTATAATTCTTTTTTCGATCTATGCTTGTATCCATATTATCAGGCAAGGATATTCTACTGCTTATTATTTTTTCTTTGCATTTTTCTTTGTAATGATAGGTGGGTTCCTTACTATATTAAGACATAAGGGTGTAGTTCCTGTTAACTTTTTGACAGAGAATTGTTATCAAATGGGCATGGCACTTGAAGTGATTTTGATGGGATTTGCTCTTGCTGATAGAATCCATGTCATGGAGCGAGAGAAGAAGCAAGATCAGCATCGTATTAAACTGTTCCAAGATGAATTGGAAATTGCAAAAAAACTTCAGATGTCCACACTCCCATCGGAAAAACCGAATATGGAAGGATTGGAGCTTGCCATAAAATATAAACCAATGTCTTATGTTGGAGGTGATTTTTATGATTTCCATGAAACAGAGGATGAATTGATTGTATTGATTGCAGATGTGACCGGGCATGGAATCCCAGCTGCTTTCGAAGCATCTATGTTAAAGATAGCTTTTTCAGTCGAGAAAAAGTTGGGTAATAGCCCCTCTGTTCTTTTGAAAAACATCAATCATATTCTATTGGATAGCTACGATAATCAATATCTTACAGCATCTGTTATTCGATTCAATCGCAAGAATAAGGTTCTGGAATTGGCAAATGCAGGTCACCCGTCACTATGGATTCATAGAAGGAATGATGATAAATTCGAAGAATTTCGACCTAAAGGGACTTTGATAGGTCTATTCGATAATTTACTCGTAGAAGATCAAGTAATCCGGTTGAATTCAGGTGATAGAATCATTCTTTATACCGACGGGCTATTGGATGGTATGCACTCTGAAAACCAAGAATATTTCGGTGAGGAGAGAATGCTGCATATTCTTGAAAAATACAAAGAGGAAGACTCTTTAGATACTGCAAACAAGCTAATCTATGAAACGGAAAAATGGGTCGGGAAGAAGAATCCCGACGATGATATAACTCTAATTATTATTGATGTCATCTAGTTTTCAGCATTGATAGCAACATTCAATTGACGAGAAACATTATCAATGTTTCTGGATAGATCTTTGAAGTGCAATACAGGAAGAAATTTCACCTTCTTTTGGTGCTTTTTCTTTTTGGCTTTGCTTTCCATTTTGTTGATCATCTTGATTGCTTTTTCTCTCATCCTTCTGGATTCTTCTCTGACTTCAGGTTTACCTAAAGCCAGAAAGTTAGCATCTTTTTCTTGATGGTCACAGAGAAGATCATAATGTTCCAAAACAAGATCAATCTGTTCCACTAAATCCTTTATCAAGAAATCGTCGAGCTTGATTCCATCACGATGGGCTTTTCTGATTTTTCTCGCAGCACTTGCAAAATTGTCTCCAATCTCCTCAATTGCCTTTACTCTTTCCATAATGCCCACTATGGTTCTGGCATAGGTTCCTTGAACTCCAGCTTCTTGGGTATCATTGAGATATGTTAAAATCTGAGCTCTAAGAACATCCAACTCTTCTTCTTTTTCGAAAATATCAGCAACTTTTTTAGAGTCGAAAGGATCGGTTATCAATTCTTTTAACTCCCTAAATACATCTCTAGTTTCTTTTATTATCTTTTTTGTGTATTCACTTAATTCTGCAATTGCAATGTCTGTTGTCTTGATAGAACCTGCACTTAAGAATTTAAGTTCGCTGATACCGTCTTGGTCATCTCTTCCCGTTATTATGTTAACAGCTGAGTTTACTAGTTTTGCCAATTGCGGTATGAACCAAATCATTATAAATGTGTTGGAGATGTTGAAGATTGAGTGGAATGCTGAAATGTGGAATCGTGTGGATTCAACATCCGACATAGGATCGCCCGGCACAATTATATCTATCATATGACTAAAAGGTTTGAATAAAATAAGTATCCAAATAACACCAAATATATTAAAAATAGTATGTGCAAGCGCTGCTTTTTTTGCATTCACATTACCGGGTAATGCTGCTAAATTAGCAGTGATAGTGGTTCCAATATTTTCACCAAGAATCATTCCATAAGCCGCCTCAACCGGTATAACTCCATTGAAAGCTAGAGTGATTGTAATGGTAGTGGAAGCACTGGAAGATTGAACTACAATAGTGAGTAAAGTTCCTACAGCGATAAAAATTAAAATAGTCAAGAATCCTAGATTAGTATAATTTTTTAGAAATTCAAATGTCTCCGGATGTTTCGCCGAATCAGGAACTGAGGATTTTAAATAATCCAGACCTAGAAAAAGGAGTCCAAATCCTACAAAGAAATTACCCCAACCTTGCAAGGTATCTCTTTTGGAAAAATACAGAACTATACCCAGAGCCACAGCAGGAAGTGCAAATAATGTTATATTGACTTTGAACCCGACAAAAGAAATGATCCAAGCTGTTATAGTTGTTCCTATGTTTGCTCCCATGATCACGCCAATAGCTTGAACCAGATTTAAGAGCGCCGCATTTACGAACCCAACTACCAACACCGTAGATGCAGAGGAGGACTGGATAGCCGTTGTAACTACTATACCACTAATAACAGCAGTTACTCTGTTAGATGTCATTTTAGCTAGAAAGTTTCTGAGAGTTTCTCCGGCTACGTACTGGAGAGCCTCACTCATAAGCTTCATGCCATATAAAAATACTGCTAAACCACCAAATAAATTAATCCAATTCGTGGATTCCATATTGCGTTCCTTTTGCTAGGGTTCTCTTATTTTCATGAAAATCTAGCTTCCACATTTGTCATGCAAAACCTGTTCTTTTTTGTTACATTTCTGTGAAACTAGAGTCTAAAAACAGGAGGATTTTGATGTTACTAGCTCATTTCAATCGTTTTAGGGACAGTGGACTATTTGTATTAAGAATTGGTTTGGGAGTTGCTTTTATTATTCATGGTTTACCTAAGCTCACCGGAGGAGTTGAGGTCTGGACTGAATTGGGGAAAGCAATGGGCTTTATTGGAGTAACTTCCTACCCTGCATTTTGGGGATTTATGGCAGGTATGGCAGAATTCGGTGGAGGAATACTTCTCATTGCCGGCTTTTTGTTCAGACCGGCTTGCTTGGTTCTTGCCTTTAATATGTTGGTAGCTATGCTATTTCATATTGGAATGGGAGAGAATTTCGAGCAATTCTCCCATGCTATGGAAGATGGAATTGTATTCGTTGCCTTGTTTTTAATTGGCCCCGGGAAGTATTCTATCGATGAACGATTTGTAATTCAAAGGTAAATTTTACTTCTTGGATATCCACTCTTTCCAAATCTCTGACTGAAATCCGACAGTGGCTCTTTTTCCGTCACGCACGACAGGTGTCTTGAGTAAGAGTGGATTATTGACCAAGGTTTCCAATTTATCATAGACCATGTACTTGAGATTTTTATCTTCATAGATTTTGGATTCTGTATCAATTAGATCATCAATACTCACAGATCCTAAAATAGCTTGTATCTCACCTTTACTCATTGCTTTCTCTGCGATATTGATAGCTTGAAAGGGGATGCGTCTTTCTTTGAAAAACATTTCCGCTTTTTTCGTTTCTTTACATTTTTTGGTTCCAAATATCTGTAGGTTCATTGTTGTATAATAACAAATTACGATGAATTCTAGTTTTTGCAATTAAAATATATTTATGAAAAAAAGAAGAAATATTGCTTTGGATTTATTTCGCGGTATCACTGTGATTGTTATGGTAATTGTGAACAATCCGGGGGATTGGACGTATATATATACTCCTCTCAGGCATGCACCATGGAATGGATTCAGTTTGGCAGATCTGGTGTTTCCATTTTTTATAATTGCTGTTGGTGTGAGCATCCCTTTTGCTATGCACAAAAAGCAAGTTAACGAAGAAAAAAGTAATTTACAAATTCTATTCTTTGTTTTTAAAAGATTTTTTATTTTATTTTTATTGGGGCTTTTTTTAAATGCTTTTCCCTATTTTGAATGGGAGGGGCTTAGAATACCGGGAGTGTTACAGAGAATAGCTTTGGTTTATTTATCATGTAGTATGATATTTCTATTTTTAAGATCACCAATTAAACAAGGATTTTTATTTACGGTGATTTTAATCGGGTATTATATATTGATTGTTAGGATTCCTCCTCCGGACTGGAGCGGTGATGAAAGTTTTGTATTTAATTCCAAGCACAATTGGGCAGCATATTTGGATAGAATCATTATGGAAGGTCACCTTTGGAAATACACCAAAACATGGGATCCTGAAGGATTGCTAAGCACACTTCCCGCAATTGCCAGCGGATTGATAGGAATCTGGGTTGGATCCTACTGGATGCATAAGAAATATTTCTTATGGGTTATAGGGTTGGTTTTTTTGATTTTTGGTTTAATTGCCGCCGAATTTTTCCCGATCAATAAGAGTATTTGGTCTTCTAGTTTTGTGTTAGTTACAGGTGGACTGGGATTATTGTTTTTTTATTTTTTGAATTTGTTGGACAGTTGGATTGGTGAATCAAAATCATTCCACAGATATTTTTCTCCGATTTTTATAATGGGCAGAAATGCTCTTTTGGTATTTTTTTCAACCGGACTAATTTCTAGAATTTTAATACTAGATTGGAAAGGTACTACTTTAAAAAAAATAGTTGTAGATCTTTTTTTTCGCGGATACGATCCTTACTTGGGTAGTTTAATATATAGTTTCATTTATCTGGCTATTATATATTTAATTTTAATTATCTACAATTTCTTCATGAAATTAATAAAAATCCGATGATTAAAATTTTTAGTCTTGCCAATCTATTTTCAATGTTTCAGTATGGTGGAAGACATGATGACTGATCCTTCCACATGTAATTTATTCGTATCCAAGAAGTTCGTTCATTTGATTGATCACAGCAATAAAATGAACTTGAAACCTATGGATTTTTCCTGGGACTTAAATCCTATTGGGAGTATCGAAATTGGTTATTGTATATTGGTTCTTAGCCTTGAAGAATTTAGACTTCACGGTAAGAAAATTTGGATCGAACTAAGATCTAGACCGGAATTAAATACCAAGCTAATTATCCTCACAAATGAAGAGATGACTGAAAGCGATAAGGGAATCCTACCATCCGATCTTATCTTCACTTTGTTGCCATGGGATGTAAAAGATTTTCAACTTGGTATTACTATCCAATCCGCATTATCAACAATGGATTTGGAAATTAAGAATGTTCAATTGCAGTCTAGTTTATATCTAAATTCACAGGATATTAGAAGAATTACCTCTGTTGGACAGGCATTGGCTATCGAACATGATTTTGGAAAATTAATTGAATTGATATTATTAAAGGCTCGTGAGCTAACAGCAGCTGATGGTGGTTCTATTTATTTGGCGGAAAAGACCAGTTCAAGTGGAGAGCCGACTCATCTTAGATTCAAGAAGTCCGTTTTGCTTTTAGATGCCGATGAATTTCTATTGCCCATAGATTCAAAATCGATTGCCGGATACGTTGCTCTCACTAAAAAGCCACTACTAATCGAAGATGTTCATGAGATCCCCAAGACATCAGAATTCAATTATAACTCTGACTTTGATAAAACCCATAACTACTATACGAAGTCCATGATGACACTCCCCATGACCAATCCCAAGGGAGAAATTATAGGCGTTATTCAACTCATCAATAGAAAGAAAAGTTTTTCCAAAAAGTTAACGCTTGAGGAGTTGCAAGGCAATGAAGTCTTGCCATTCTCGGAAAAGGATTACGAGATTGTCAGCTCAATGGCAGGGCAGGCGGCAGTTGCCATAGAAAACCAACGTTTACTTAACGATCAAAAGATTCTTCTCGAAAGTTTTATTCAATTGATAGCGGGTGCCATTGATGCAAAGTCTCCATATACAGGAGCGCATTGTGAAAGAGTTCCCATACTAACAATGATGCTAGCCGAAGCGGCATGTAAGGCGAATGACGGAGTTTTTCGTTATTTCAATCTTACCGATGAAGAAAGATACGAGTTGAAAATAGCTGCATGGCTTCACGATTGCGGAAAGGTAACTACACCGGTCCATGTAATGGACAAAGCAACTAAATTGGAAACAATATTTGACCGCATAGAACTTGTGCAAGCTAGATTGGAAATATATCGAAAACAGTTAGAAATAAATTATTTAAAATCTGTTATAAACTCCGAAGATGAAATTCAAAAGCAAGAGCATCAAAAAAAATACCTGCAAGAACTTCAAGAATTAAATAGCATGGAGGAATTATTGGTTCAGACGAATCATGGTGGTGAATTTCTGTCTGATGATGTGATTGATAAAATACAAAAATTTGCAGAAACTATCATAGAAGTGAATGGAAAGAAACAAACAATTCTTACGCGTAATGAAGCGGACAATCTATGTATCAGAAAGGGAACTCTCACAACTGAAGAAAGACTGATTATCAACGGACATATGGTCGAGACTGTTAAAATGTTGGAAGCACTTCCGTTCCCTTCTAATTTAAAAAGAGTACCCGAATATGCAGGTGGTCATCATGAAAAGATGGATGGGAAGGGTTACCCAAAAGGTTTATACGGTGGAGATATGTCCATACCTGCTAGAATCATGGCGATTGCGGATGTGTTTGAAGCATTGACAGCGCAAGATCGCCCCTATAAAAAAGGAAAAACTCTTTCAGAAACTATGAGAATCATGGGATTTATGAAAGAGGATAACCATTTGGATCCGGATATACTGGATCTTTTTATAACATCAGGAGTCTATAAGGACTATGCCAAGAAATTCCTCCCGGAAGATTTGATTGATGAGGTAGATGAGGAATCCATTCTTTCGATTCGACCCAAAACTTTTGTCCTGCCATCCAAACCGGAGAGGGACCAAAGATGGATTGGATTTTTGCCGGAATATACAAATCTCCTGTCTAAAGAGAACCATCCCTTTAACTATCATAGAGATGAGACAGGAAGTATTGTGAATGACTAAAACAATAATAAAAAATGGAACCTTAGTGAATGAAGGTAGAATCTACCAAGCCGATATCTTAATCGAGGGTGATAGAATCTCCAAAATTTCGGAATCGGGTATAACTCCCTCGGGAAATGAAAAAATTTTGGATGCCGAGAAAATGCATGTATTTCCGGGGATCATTGATTCCCAAGTACATTTTAGAGAACCCGGATTGACGCATAAGGATGACTTAACGAGTGCATCTCGTTCTGCCGTTTCCGGTGGAGTTACCTCCTTTATGGAGATGCCCAATACCAATCCCAAAGCATTGACTCAAGAGCTTTTGGAGGATAAGTATCGTCTTGCTAGTGCTAAATCTCTAGCGAACTATTCATTCTTCATGGGAACATCCAACGAAAATATAGAAGAAGTATTGAAAACAAACATTCAAAATGTATGTGGGATCAAAGTTTTCATGGGGGCTTCCACAGGAGATATGTTGGTAGACCGAGAAGAAACTCTGCGAAATATTTTTTCCAAAAATCATCCGGATCTTCCAATATCTTTGCACTGTGAAGATGAAACTACAATTCGAAATAATACTGAAGAGTTTCGCAAGAAATATGGCGAGGATATTCCTGTTCAGATGCATCCACTCATTCGTTCGGAAGAAGCATGCTATCTATCCTCTTCATTTGCCACTTCTCTCGCCAAAGAATATAACTCTAGAATCCATGTACTTCACCTATCTACAGCCAAAGAGATGGCTCTCTTCGAAAAGGGTGGAGATAGAAAGAAAAAGCGAATCACTTCAGAAGTTTGCATTCACCATTTATGGTTCAGTGAAGAGGATTATCTGACTAAAGGTTCATGGATAAAGTGGAATCCTGCAGTGAAAAAAGCAACAGACCGGGATGCCTTGCTTCAAGCTGTATTAGAGGATAGAATAGATGTTATAGCAACAGATCATGCACCGCATACTGTGGAAGAGAAGAACAATACATATTTTAAATCGCCTTCGGGTGGTCCGATGGTAGCGCATTCTTTGGTTGCTATGCTCGAGCTTGTGAAGAAAAATAAAATTTCTTTAGAGAAGGTCATTGATAAAATGTGCCATGCGTCTGCTGATTTATTTCACATTAAAGATAGAGGTTATATTCGGGAAGGATATCATGCAGATTTTGCTATCGTAGATATGAATTCTCCATGGGTTGTATCCAAAGAAAATGTAAATTACAAATGTGGTTATTCTC
>JAFIGA010000023.1 GCA_020831715.1 Leptospira sp.
TTCCGGCATCTTAAAATAATTAATAATTTTCTAAATTCTATCAGAACCCAATATCCTCATTAGATCATCTTGCAAGAAAACATACAAACGACTCGAACCCGGATCTCCCTGTCTTCCCGAACGACCCCGCAACTGATTATCAATACGCCTTGACTCATGTCTCTCAGTTCCAATGATATGAAGCCCACCTGCTTCCTTCACCAATTGGTTTTTCTGCTTCCACTCTGCGGCTTCTTCCAAAATGGATTCACAAGATTTCTTGAGATTCATATCAGTTATGGATGCCATCAATTCTTTGGCTTTATCAATATGATTCTTTAGGATCGCATCTCGAAAGGGTACTAGCTTGTGATCTTCTTCGGCAAGATCCTCGATTCGTTCTTTGTATTTCTGAGATCCACCCAAAACAATATCGGTTCCCCGACCTGCCATGTTTGTCGCAATGGTAATTGCTCCCGGCTTTCCGGCATTGGCAATGATTTCGGCTTCTTTTTGGTGAAACTTCGCATTCAAGACATTATGTGTCAGTCCCATACGAGTAAGAGCAGAACTCAACAACTCCGACTTTTCAATGGAAACTGTTCCCACAAGAATTGGTTGTTTCTTTTCTTGTCTTTTACGTATATCTTCTGCTATAGCATTGAATTTTTCTTTTTCTGTCTGATAGACTTGATCCCCATGATCTTGTCTCTGAATCGGTACATTGGGTGGAATCACAACCACATCCAAGCTATAAATCTTATGAAATTCTTCCGCTTCCGTATCGGCAGTTCCGGTCATACCGGCAAGTTTGTCATAGATTCTAAAATAGTTCTGAAATGTAATCGATGCTAGAGTTTGAGATTCCTTGGCAATCGGAACCTTTTCCTTGGCTTCGAGTGCTTGGTGAAGACCATCCGAGTAGCGACGACCCGGCATCATCCTACCGGTAAACTCATCCACAATAATAACTTCACCGTCTTTTACAACATAATCCACATCTTTCTTGAAGATATGGTGTGCCTTCAATGCTTGGTGGACGTGGTGAACCAGATCCACATTTTCCGGTGCATATAGATTTTCTATACCCAAGTATTTTTCAACATTTCCAACACCCGCTTCGGTAAGCAGTGCAGATCTAGCCTTTTCATCAATTTCAAAATCTTCTATGTTCACTAACTTAGGAATAATTCTATCTACATTGAAATATTTATCTGTAGTCTCGTCCGTCGGGCCGGATATGATCAATGGAGTTCTAGCCTCATCAATCAGGATTGAATCCACCTCATCCACTATGGCATAGAAATGTTCTCTTTGGACTTTATGTTCTTTGTATTGAACCATATTGTCTCGGAGATAATCGAATCCGTATTCATTGTTCGTTCCATAAGTAACATCGGCAGAATAAGCCTTCTGTCTCAGAGTATGATCCATGTCATGCTGAATGATTCCAACACTTATACCCAAGAATTCAAAAATTGGACGCATCCAATTGGCATCTCTGCTCGCCAAATAGTCGTTAACTGTTACAACATGAACGCCTTTTCCGGCAAGAGCATTTAAATAGATAGGAAGAGTGGATGTAAGAGTCTTACCCTCACCCGTCTTCATCTCGGCGATGCTACCATTATGTAGGGCGACACCACCCATCATTTGCACGTCAAAATGACGCATACCCATGATTCGAATCGATACCTCTCGAACCGTGGCAAATGCCTCCGGTAAGATATCATCCAAGGTTTCCCCTTCTTCGAGACGTTTCTTGAACTTGGAAGTCTGTCCCGCCAAATCCTCATCAGACATTGATTTAACCTCTGATTCCAAAGAATTGATCTCGGCTACAATGGGAGCCATCCTTTTCATATCTCTCTCGTGTTTTGAGCCTAAAAAGAAACCTAATATTTTATCAATCATTTCAACCTAACCTAATTATCCTTCTATAATTCTTTTAAATATTAAACGTGAATTCTCTGCCATTGACTCTTGATGATCTTTCCAATCATGAGTAAATGAAACATTTGCCTTAGCCATAAATTCCATATGAACATCCTTCCAAACTTGAAGCATGTCCCAAGTAGGTTCCAGATGAACTTGAAAACCATAAATCCTATCTTGAATTGAGAACAATTGATTGGTATACTTTTCGCTTGATAGCAATAACTTAGCGGAACCGGGAAGAGTAAACACATCTTCGTGAAGATGAAAGCCTAATATTGATTTAGTGTTATTTAAATCTTGGAAAATTTTATCTTCGGGAGAAACAATTTCCAATTCTCCAAATCCCACTTCCGCTCCCTTATCACCCTTCTTCACTTCACCGCCAAGCGCTTGAGCAATGATCTGAGACCCCAAGCAGATTCCAATCATCTTCTTTCCCTGAGTTGCCAGTGTATTTCGAACCAAATTCATATAGGGTTTGAAAAACTTTTTTAAAGACTCATCCGTAACAGATTGAGGCCCCCCCATAAGTATAATTAGGTCAAATGCTAAATGTGCCTGAGGTATAAGGTGAAGCCCTTCTTTGTAGGCATCATGGTAAGTAACTTGATAGCCTTTTTGTCTTAAAATTTCACCCAGAATTCCGGGACCTTCCGAGTCCAGAAATCGAACAACAAGACTTCTCATAATCCTCTCGCCCCCAATGAAGAAAAAAAGAATTTAACTTTGGGATCATTGTCAATTTTTAAAATTTCTTTCTCATCGGATATAGCACCGATAAAGTTATAGTATATATTCCAAGGATTGGTTCTTACCAAAATCGTTTCCGGTGTGCCGGTCACGAAGGAAGAGTTGGAAACACGAAATGGCGGCTCCATAATTATAATATTCAGTTGTATATTTCTTTCTCTCTTTTCCCGCTTCATAACTTCCGTGGCAAATTTCACAAAATCATCACCATCTGTAAATCCATCCACTGATTCAGAAACCAGCTTGGGATCCACAATCATATAAATACCGAAATTGGCATCTTTCGAAAGGCGGGTTTGGATTCTATTGAGAACATCAATTTCTTTCCAGCATGGTATACAATTGGGAGCATAGACATTCAATGCAACTACTGAATGTGGAAGATCGGCAAGTGCAATGCTTTCTCCTGAATCCAAAAACCTTCCTTTCCAGTCTTTTGAAACCATTTGATTGGTATCTTGGCTTAGGCAATTTGTTATTGTATGAAAAAGTAGAACAAATGCGAGAATGGTAGAAGAATAGGGAAATTTCATCAATAGACCTTTATTTCCAGTCTGTAGAGAAAGATGGGTATGGCAAGCCATAAATGATTTTTAGATTGACAGATTTACTAGTTTCCATAACTTGGTAATCTGCAACCCCTATCTAAGGACACTGGAATCCCATATGAACTTAAACAAAGATTTTGACATTGTCAAATTGATTGAATTAGCTCGACACAAGAAATATGAAACTACAATTGCAGGATTTGGTGTAATTGACAAGCTCGAAAGGGTTCCGATTCCAAAAAAATTAAAATCCAGAAAGATCTCCGTTCAGGCTTTGCATGCGCTTTCGGAAGGTTTGGTACAATACAAATATCTTACAAAGGATGAAAAGACCTATATTGCTGAAGAATTGGCGAGAAGGAATCCTAGTTATAATTCTAAAAATCAAAATCTATTCGCACCTACCACTGCACCACTTTCTTCTGAAGAATCCGAAGAAGATGAATTGCCGGCTGATGATAGTACATTCAAACCGGACTATGTGGACGATAGATACAATGAAGATACAATGCAAGAAGAAGGTGATCTGACTGATGAAGACGATGACGATGCAGATGAAGATGATGCACCGGAAGAAGAGGAAGATTAAATATTTCCTTTCGTCGAATTTCTAATGAAACTTCGAATCTATTAAACTTTTTTGAGGAACTCAGCAATCGCTGGGTGCACTCCTCGAGAAACCCTACCGCAGAAGCAGAAAGGTTCGCCAAAGAATCTTTTCAACAAAATTCATCGCAATACATTGTTCTATTTGGCTGTGGTGCCCTTCACCATTTTTATGCAATTCATAAAATCATCCAATATAAAATCCAAGACAAAGCCAATTACCCTAAATACATTCTTGCTCTGGAACCATTGAAAGAGGTCTTCGAAGATACAGAGTTTCAAGAACAATCTCAGATTTTAAAAAGTGCATTTATTACTTTGGGCATTGAGTTGGATTTTTTCCATACCTCCGAGAAAGAAAACTATGCTAAATTCATTCAAGATTGGCTCCACCAAAGCAATGAGGCAAATGTAAAATCTCAAGAAGACCCATCGAATCGTTCTTTGTCTATCGAGCTGCTTGCCTTCCCTTTTTATAAAAGAAATTTTTTAGATCATTGGCTGGATATCCAAGAATATTTACACGGAACCTTGCAGCAAAAATCAACCAACGAAAATACAATTCAAACATTTGCCAAGCTCTGGACATCAAATTTTTTTAAAAACTTACAAGATTTAGAAGCATCTAATCAATTGCCTATATTGAGTCCACCGGACAATCCCCTCTCTCATGGAAAATCTCTTCTATTCATAGGTGGAGGTCCCAATTTAGAAGAACAAATTGAAACAATCAAAAAACATCGAAATGAATTTTATATCCTCTCTTCGGACACAGCAATCCGATTTCTGATAAGCAATGAATTAATACCTGACGGATTGATCTCCGTCGATTCTGGTAGAGGTACTTTTTTTCATATACCCGACACTCTTCCTCCGGGGATACAGATCTTCACTTGGATGGGAGCTTGTCGAAAATTATTTAATTTTAAGAATCGAATTTCTTTTTTCCTAACGACTCATCCGTTGGATCAAGCCTTACAACAGTTTCTTGGCTTGGATGATAGATTCATTTTAAAAAATCCATCCTTGAATATTGCAGGAATTGCTATAGCATTGGCTGAGTTTTGGAAATTTTCAACTGTATATCTGAGTGGATTTGCACTTAGAGCCATTCATGGAAAAACTCATTGCCGTGCAACAGGATATGAATCTTTCTATCTGCCCAAAATCAATAGGCGAAATACTTTATATTCCCTCTATCCAAGCAGAGTTTATGGAAAAAACCGCACTTCAAAAAATAAAAATTCTTACGAAGAGCTTATCAAGCCTAGATCATTCCTTCGTGTTATTGATTTCGATCAATTCGTCGAAGAAAACGTGGATACAAATTCCAAGAATATGAAAATTTCGGAATCCACGAAATCTTCTATTACGGAAAAAGATGTCTCTGTCATGCCTGTTCAACTATTTCCGATTGTTCGATCCAGGGATCTGCAATTTTTTTTCGATAAAAAAATCCACAAAAAAA
>JAFIGA010000024.1 GCA_020831715.1 Leptospira sp.
GCTTTTCGATCATATTATTATGTGAGTCCTAAATGGTCACAAGTATATTTAGATGAGCTTAGTTTTTTCGGCAACTTACGTTATGAAGATGATTTGGCTAAACTCTTCTTTACTGGGAGCTATACTGGAGAGGCTATAGAGTCAGAAGCCTATACTAGAAACAGCTATTATGATAGACGTAATAAGAAGGGGCATACATTAGAAGGTAATGAGTTAGAGTTTAATGATATTGGGAGATTTGAGTTGGAGGAATTAGGGAGGAGTAGTGATGAGAGATGCGGGCGGAGGGACTTGAACCCCCACGCCTTTCGGCGCCAGAACCTAAATCTGGTGCGTCTGCCAATTTCGCCACGCCCGCGTTTTTTCCATGATTGAGTTTGCCTATTTACTGGCAACAAAAAAATACTTGCCCCATACTGTATCTTTTTATAGACTTATACCTTATGAGAACACTCAAAACTACGCCCTTACCAATTTTAATCATTTCATTCCTTTTCTTAATTCTCCCTTTTATGAGTTATCTGGCAACGGCTAGTTTTTACAGGGTTCCATTATTGAATTTGGGTAAGGTGTTTATGAGCATGCAGCCCTTTCAGATTGCTATTATCATTGCCTCGCTTTTTGTTTCCTTCGGTATTCTTTCCAGAAAACTAGTGGGTTACTATAGTTTTTTGGGTTTTTCGGGAATCATGATTGTTTATAATCTTTGGTTGGTTGTTCTTTTTTATTTTGGAAATAGTTTTAATATCGCCGGACACTCTGTATCCGGTAATGAGTTATGGGGGAATTTCTTTTTAACTATTTTTCTTCTCGTTTCTGTTTTCTACTTTTTGAACAAGGAGATTTCTGCACCTTATTTCAGCACAGAGTCCAGAGGTTGGAGAAAGGACTCAAGAGAAACAATTCCGGTTCCCTTCACACTCCGGTTGGGGGATTCTTCCTGGTCAAGCAACACTATCAATATCTCGACTACAGGAGCAATGGTTCCTGTTTCCAAAGATTTCCTTATAGAAGAAGGCGATAAGGCTAACATAAAAATTGAAATTGAAAATATGGAAGGAGAAAAAATCTTTCCAATATTTTCAAGTATTATTGTAAGAGTAGATAGCAATGAGAATTTGCCGGGAGACCATCAGGTAGGAATTCGTTTTTTAGATGACGGGGATTCGAAAGATAGTAAAGAACAATTGAACTATTTTCTAAATGAAAGATACTCTCCTCGCTATAAGGTAGCGTCAGGAATATCCTTTGGAAAAGAAACATTCCAGGACGAAGAAGGAAAAATTGGAAATATTTCAGAAGATGGATTGTATATTGAAACAGACAAAGGTGATTTTTTAACCGGGGATGAAATTTACATTCGCATTCCGTCAACTCCTCCTATATCTATGGAGGGTAGAGTTTCTTGGGCGAATGCAAAGGGAGAGTTCGGCAAGAAACCCGGATTTGGTGTTCACATTGTTCTCAATAGAAACCCGATACGATACAGGCTTTGGTTACTCAAGATCAGGATACGTCAGCTTAAGACTCGCTAAATAAGCTTCCGCCATTTCCATATCACCGGGTCTTGTGACTTTCATATTCCAGTCGGAAGTTTTCACAAGACCTGTTGCTTTTCCATGAGCTAAAAGCCAAGTGCACAGGTCTGTGGGAATTCGAGTTGGATCATATTTTGCCAGTAAGGCGGAAATTGCATTTTCTTCTGATTGGGGCTGCGTGATTTCTGAGTTATAATCCAGGCTTCGGAGAGATTGAAGCAAATTCCAAGATGCTACTTGAGGAGTTTTGACCTGCCAGACTCCTTCCCTGGATAATGAATTCTCTATGATTGATGTTCCCGTTTTTTCTCGAACCAAAGTATCCGAACAAGGCACTGCCAATGTGGAAGCTTCATGAACACGAGCCGAAGCGAGAAGTGAGTCCAGCTCCGAGTGTAAGAAGAATGGTCTTGCCACATCATGAATCATCACAAAGTCTCCGCTAGTTGCACCCATTTCTGTCAAGGCTTGCAATCCATTCAGAGTGGAATCATGGCGAGTTTCCCCACCCTCCACGATACGATCATCTATTTGTAATACATCGGATAGATTGGTTTCTACTTCCATTATACTCTCAGGATGAGAAACAATTACTATGGCTTTTACAAAACCCCATTCTCTAAATTTTCGAGTGGAGCGGCGTAGCAATGTCTCATTTTGTAATTTTAGAAACTGCTTGGGACGACCGGCACCCAACCGTGCACCGACACCCCCGGCAAGTAGAATCACATAAATTGAGTTAGAGGAGAATTTCATTCTGCCAGATTTGCTCCAATGGTTGACGTTTGCGAATCAACTTAGGCTCATCATTTATATCCAATAGAACCTCGGCTGTTTCCGGAAAAGAATTATAATTCTTGGTAGACATGGAACTGCAATAAGCACCCGATCCTTCCATCACAACATAATCTCCGATTTCGGCTTCTCCCATGATTCTTGTTATGGGTTCGCCTCCTTCTTTTTGGGTGAACACATCTCCCGAC
>JAFIGA010000293.1 GCA_020831715.1 Leptospira sp.
AAGAACTTCCATAGGAAGCTCATTGAATCTTGTACGAAGGAGTAGATCACCCAGACAATGAGATTCTTTGGATGCAAGGATTACCACTTTGTCCTTATTTAGTGGAGCAAGTTTTACTTTCGCCTGTGAGTTCAAATCAGATTGGATCTTTTGAAAAAGATCATTAATGTTCTCTACATTCTCAATCTCTGCTCTGAGAAAGAATATTTTTTCTTCCGGTTCTACAAATTCTTGGTTGGTAACAATATTTGCATTCTGTTCGAGAATTGCCGATGTGATCTTATGGATGAGTCCCGGTTGATCAGGGCATTGGACTGTTAGTATTTGATTCATGGTTTTATTCTTCTTGGATTCCCAATACATAAAAATACGGTTCGAAACTTTCTTCCACCAACTTATTTGTAAGGTTCATAAAGAATTGATCGTCTCCGGTTGTATGTGCTAAATCCAATGCTTTATAGTATTCCAATCTGTCTTCTACATTGATTACGACAGGAGGAAATCCTGCCTTCATCAATTCCAAATTCATAAGAAGCCTAGCAGTCCGACCATTTCCATCCACAAAAGGATGAATTCCGACAAATTTGATATGAACCCATGCAGCCAGTTCAACCGGATGAAATTTCGAAATATTTGATTTATAATCAATAATAAATTGATTCATCCGAGCGGGGATATCAAAACCTTGAGGATGCTTATGGTCTGCTCCTGTGATTATAACATTGGAGGTTCGATATCGTCCGATATTCTCATTATCTATATTTTTCAGAATCAAAGAATGGATCTGCTTGATTGAATGCTCGGATAGTGTTTCATTGCTACTTACCAGTGACTCTATGAAAACAATAGCCTCTTTGTGGTTGATTGCTTCAAAATGCTCTCGCAGAAGTTTTCCACCTATTGTAATTCCCTCCAGGACAACTTTTGTCTCTAGAAGACTCAGAGTATTGCCCTCTATTGCATTAGAGTGATAGGTCCATCTGAGAATTAAATCTTCACGAAGATTATTCAATATAGAAGGACTTAATGGACGATAGGAATTTAGCTTTTTTTTGAGTTGGTCAATTTTTTTAAAATTCATAGTTCTTTTAACCAATCACCTATTTGA
This sequence comes from Leptospira sp., assembly GCA_020831715.1. Lineage (GTDB taxonomy): Bacteria > Spirochaetota > Leptospiria > Leptospirales > Leptospiraceae. The sequence continues at coordinate 1,109 of JAFIGA010000293.1, forward strand.
ATACTTTTAATAATACCTGAAGTATTCAATGTATGATAGCTTTTGTCGAGTTGGATCGGTTCCTTAGGATGGAGAACTCCCAGGTCGATTAATTGAAACCTGTCTTTGTAAAAATACTCATATATAGACCTGGAAGTTCTATAATTTTCTTCTGTTTGTTGGTAGGTAATGATATAGGCAATTTTACCGGTGAGTGATTGAACTGCTTCTCCATTGATTTTCAGATTCCAATAGGGTGTCCAGCCTTGGTATGCGGGTTCAGTGGAAGGAATGGATTCAAAGATTCCGTATTTCTGAAAGAGTGTAGTGCTATATGGATCCCAACGCAAAAGAGCTATATTGTAAATATCTTTGGGAGATTTGGATAAATCCAGATCATAAATTGTGTTGGACGAGAGATCAACTTTTGGATTTTTACCTGTTTTCTTCGCCTTCTCCAAGAACCATCCCGGATGGGTAGAGCTTTTATATAGTTCCCTAACTCCTGAGTCTGAGCGAATCTTCATATGAAATGAATCATCCAAAAAATTACGAAATCTTTGGATTACAAGTTCCTGATAGGTTTTGAAATTTTGATTGGAATATAGATTGAATTGGAAATTATTTTCTTCATTTTTATTTAGTGAATCTTGAAAAACTTCATCCACTTGGGATAGTTCCATCGGTTCTTTATTTATATACTCTTGGCATGCCTTATATCTCTTCTTGGCAAATTGCAGGAATTCATTCTTCGACTTGGATTCCACCTTTCCAAAATCATCATCCTCACGATGTATAGCCATGGGGTCTGCACCTTGGCTCATAAATCCAAAACCCAAAATCAACATCCCTCCCGGTTTGAGATAGAGTTCTTGCAATCTCTGGACTATCGGAACGGTTCGTTTGTTTAGATACATCCCTCTTTGAGCGAATACTCCCACCTTCAATCCGGATCTCTGTTCAATCACTTGCGGAACAATTCCCCATGCAATGGTCGAATCCCCTACAATGAGAACATCCAATGACCCGGGCTTATGGCAGAACACTCCACTGGGAAATGTCATCCAATCCGTTTTAATCTGGACTTTCTTTGTAAAAGATAGATCGATCTTGTAATCTTTCTCTATCTTTTTAAATTCTTCCCAGAGTGGATTATTGATCTCTTGCTCTTCTCTAAGAGCTAACTCCCTAGCCTCTCTCTCTGTCTTTTCACTCTCGTAAACTTTAGTTGTATAATTCTGGTAAGCAGAATATCCAAATCCAGTAAGAAGTATTAGAAATAGAATGATAGTTCTTTTGATTTTTCGCATGGATTTATTTGCAACGGAAGAAAATTATTCAGGGGAGCTTGCTCCTTTGGAAGTTGCAAGCTATGGAGTTCGACTCCGTCGAATTGGGGTGTTCGCTAAAGCTCACAGTCAGGATCAGTGTTTATAACTTCGAGACGTCGATACTCTAATTTAGGGCTACCAAAGTTTATGAGAATCCTACTTCAAAATTGCTAGCTGATAGGTAATTTCTTAATTGAGCATAATGTTCATTAGCTAGTTTTGTTACAGCCTTCAATTCAATAATTA
>JAFIGA010000014.1 GCA_020831715.1 Leptospira sp.
ATAGAAGCTATTTTTGAAATTTCAGAAGAAGTAGCTTTTATTACTTCCATTGATTTTTTGGAATCTTCAATATTATTTCTGGCATTACTTATAGTATTTTGTGAGTTTAAAACCAATTGATTGGTTTCACTAACATGAATCTCTAATTTATCAGCTGATTGATTCAATATCTCGATATTATCTGAAATTGCATTTAATTTATCTGTCTCAATTGAAATTAGATTAGCAATGTTTTCGACGGAAGATGTAAATTCCTCTACTGAAGCAGAACCTTCCTCGGTACCGGCTGCCTGTTTTTGAGATATTTCGTTGAGGTTCGTTGAGGTTTCATCCATACTTCTGGAATACTGCCTTGTTTCCAATTGCAATTTTCGAATAGATAAAATAATTCCCATTATTTTCTCTAGAAATTCATTAAAATATATACTTAAATTCCCAAACTCATCCTGGCTATCAATTTTAATTCTCTTACTTAGATCACCTGAGTCCTGTGACAACTCATGCATCTGTGAAGTAATCTCTTTTAGGGGTTTAACTGTTCTCCTAACTACGAATATAATTATAATAATACTGGAAAAAACAACGATAGATCCAAAGATAGCTTGCAATATAAAATCACGCCAGATTTCTTCTTTTCTTAATAGCAATCCTTCCAATAGTGCTTCTCTCAAAGCAACCTGAAGAGCATTGTAGCCCTCCTTTATAGAGCTGATCTTGATGTTTCTTTCTGCAAGACTATTATTGGAAAGATCAATTAAAAATTCAATATTCTTCCGAAATCCTGAATAATTCTGCTTGAATTCAATCTCTAGATTTGTGTTTTCTGCAAGGGCAAACTCAACAAATAAAATATTTTTATTCAATGATTTTTTAAGTTGACCGGACAGTAAAAAAAACTCAGTTTTTTCCGAATCTTTAGAAATATTAGTTTCCCTTGAAATTAAATTCAATTCTAACTCTATAAAATTCTGAAAAAGCTCAATATTTTCAAGGGTATAGAGTATCATAGGAAAGTAAGTTCGCAAATCCGGATCTAAAATTAGCTGAGAGTGGCTTACAGTTTCCAATCTAAATTTGGATAAATTTTCTGTTAATTTATCGTAACGGATTTTTTTATTTCTACTTTCAATTTCAGGTTTGATTGAATCCTTATAGTCCAACCAAGACACTTTTACATTGAAATAATAATTTACTAGGTGAATCTTTAGGGAACTTTCTTCTAAGAATTCCTCAATAAATTTTAACTCTTCATCGATTTCCCATATTTTTGGTTCTAAATTCTGATTCGAGCTATTTTGAATATTAGCAAGGTGTATAAAATATATAGATGAATGAATTTTATGCATCTTATCAATCAATTCTAATCCCTCTAGTTCATTTTCTATAAAATTGATGCTTTCTTGGGTATTTTTAAGATTGGTATATGCTAAAAAAATAGCTGGAAAGAGTGCAGGTATGATTGCAATCAAAATCTTTGGAAGAAAATTCATCTTTTTGAACATTTATTAAGCCTATAAAATTTTTTGATATATCGAAAGAACATCTTTTGATTTTATATCTAAAAAGTAAACAATTAATTGATTTAATGCACAGAATATACATTTTAAATATCAGTTACCGAGCACCACATTCAAACATTTGGAGCTGGGTATCTTGTTCCAAAAAGGGGTTTTGGAACAAGATCTGAGTTAAAAAACGCTATAGATAATATCAATATTGGCAAATTTAAAAAATACAATATCAAAAATTTATTGTATAGCGGAGGGGCCAAAGTATATTGACTAAAATCTCGAATTATCATGATTGCCTGCAAATAAAATTCGTTAATTGCATATGAAAATAATTAAAAAAAATGATCGATGCGTCTATCTTTTCTTATTTCTCCTATTCAATTTTTACCTTTTCATCCCAAACCAAGTTTTGGGGAATGGGTTTCCGACCAAAGCTGAAAAATCTATCGAGCTAATCGGAACCTGGTATTTCTACCCTTTTCAACTCTATTCGGGCAAGGACTTAAATGAGATATCAAGAAAAGATTCCAATATTGAACATATTGAATTACAAGAACCTCTACTAGTCCATATTCCCTCTCCTTGGAATAAATACAAGCGAGGAAGAATGAATGAGGAGAGTTTTGGAAGTAATGGATATGGAACTTTTTATTCATTCTTGACTGATTTGATTCCAGGTGAAAAATACGCCTTACGCTTAAATTATGTCGCTAGCTCGCATAAAATTTTCGTAGGTGATAGCAACATTCCCATCTGTAAAGCGGGAATAGTTGCTAGAAACAAAGAAGAATACCGTCCGGATTATAAACATGTTTTATGCTCTTTCACCGCTGATTCCACATCAATGCGCCTTGCAATACAGATAGCGAATTTTCATCACGTGAATGGTGGATTCCGAGAAGCACCTATAATCGGTACATTTGAGAATTTACATAAAGAATATTATACTCAAGTTACATCTTATGGCTTGGTTTTTGCTCTTTTATTTGGAGCCGTTTTAAAACTGGTAATTGGTTTAATAGGGAATGATTTCAACATAAGAAAATTATACATAATCGGATTTATAATATGTCCTATTATTTTTCTTATGGGCTATGAGATTCGACTAGGAAGAGAATTAACGGATAAAATAGACTTTTTTTTCCAGGTAAGATCTCATATGTTTGTTCTACCTTTTTGTATTGGGATGCTAATACTTTTTGTAAGTACATGGGTTATATCCAAGAAAGCCAGATTCTCTGCTTATTTGGTATCAGGGATTTTAATAGCATTAGCTCTTTTCTATGCAGTTGGTTCTTTTGACTTAGTTATACAATTTTTTCTTTTCAATCTAAAAATGACAGGTTTGGCTTTTGTATTTTTTATAATTTATGTATTTTATGTGTTGCTTACCAATGAGGAACAGATATGGGTTCTT
>JAFIGA010000019.1 GCA_020831715.1 Leptospira sp.
GAGTGAGAATATTTCCTCCCAAATCACTGATAATGCTATTTATATCTCTCAAGAATCCGGGCTGATTTTTATGAATATTCAGTATTCTATAATACCCCTGCTTGATCGACCCCATTTCAATATTGGGGAAGTTAACGGAAAAACTGGTAGATCCGTTGTTTATAAATTTAATCAATTTCTCAGCTACTTCAGTACCAATATTTCGCTGAGCCTCTTCTGTTGATCCTCCAATATGAGATGTAAGAATAACATTGGGAAGATTCTGCAGTGGGGTCTGAAAAACTTCATCGTTGCTTTTGGGTTCTTCGGGAAATACATCCACAGCAGCACCTACAATATGTCCATTGCGAATTGCATCAGCTAAATCATCAATTTGAACAACTTTTCCCCTGGAAGCATTGATCACATAGCTCCCCTGTTTCATGAACTTAATCTGTTCTTTGGTGAATAAGTTGTAGGTAGACTCATTTTCCGGAACATGAAAACTTATAAAATCAACTCTTTTGAGTAATTCCTGATAGGTCGGCATGGCTATTGCATTGCCCAGTGGAAGTTTACTCTGAATATCGTAGTAGATAACTTTCATTCCCATGGATTCGGCAAGTACAGAAACTTGAGATCCAATATGACCATATCCAACTATACCCAGAGTTTTGCCTCTGATCTCATGACAACCGGACGAAACCTTGGTCCATCGTCCTTCGTGGTTGTTTCGAATCTGATCTCCTACCTTCCTTGCCAAGCAGATAATTTCACCAATCACCAATTCGGCTACTGATCTGGTATTGGAGTAAGGAGCGTTGAACACAGGAACAGCTCGTTTTTCTGCCTCATCCAAATTAACTTGATTGGTTCCTATGCAAAAGCAGCCTATAGTTAGCAATCGATTGGCTTTTTCCAAAACAGGCAATGTTATTTGTGTTTTGGAACGAATTCCTAAAACATGAATATCCGGTATGGTCTCCAGTAATTCTTCTTCGGAAAATGCTGCTTTCTCCAGGCGAACATTGAATCCGTCCTTTTGAAACATTTCGTAAGCATCTTGGTGGACATTTTCCAAGAGTAGGACATTGATTTTATTTTTGGGGTATGAAAAACTCATTCTACTTTCCAATTTCTCGTTTCTTATTTTCTTGCAAAATGTTTTTTTGGTTTTCAGTTGAGCCGATTCCCTTAATTTGGTGAGTGTAGGAGATAATTCATCTTGATCCAATATTTTTATAAAAAGAATTTTTTCATTTTCGGATTGGTTTTAATCGGTTTTTTAGGTATTGGTTGTGGCAAGTCCAATACTTTGGTCATAATTCCCGAACCGGTAGTTGACCAGGTTTCTGTAGTATCTCCGGAAATTTGTTTGGATTCTTATGTTTGGATTATTGATGCCAACCCTTGTATTGCAATCAAAGGTGTAAAAGACAACACAACGCTGAAAAAATCTTATATGTTGATTTATAAGTTAAGTACATTTGACGTTGAATTTCCTTTGGGATTGTCTCTTTACATTGATGGCGAGTTTTACAACCTTGTTAAGATAACAACGGATTATGGGCAGACTTTAGAGATGGTATCGGATTTACCGGACAATCTTTTGCCATTATTATCAAAAGCAAAAACTGTTACAATTTCTTATACTAACCGAAAGAATACGGAAAATACCGAACTCTCCAATCGTCAGATTAAAAAGTTGAATGAGTATCTCGCCGAAATTAAAAACTTAATGAGCAAAGAGCCTAAGCTCAAAATTAAAAGATAATTACTTTTTTATCTCCAGAAAAATGGGTGCATGATCCGATGCATGGAAATCACCCATAATTCCGGCTGTTTTAAGTTTTGACTCCAAGGACTTGGTTACAAAAAAGTAATCTATTCTCCAGCCTTTATTTTGTCCCCGGGCGTTGAACCTGTAACTCCACCAAGAATATTCTTGGCTATTTGGATTTATTTTGCGATAGGTATCAACCCAGCCCATATCCAAAAACTTGTCTAACCATTCTCTTTCTTCGGGTAAAAATCCGGAATTCTTCGCGTTGCCTTTGGGATTGTGAATATCCATAGGTGTATGAGCGATGTTTACATCTCCGCAGAGAATGATATTTTTATGTTTTTTACGGAGTTTTTGGGAATAGGATTCTATGTATTCCAAAAATTCCATTTTCCTTGTCTGCCTGATATCTCCGGATGTTCCGGAAGGAAAATACACATTCCAGAGGTAAAAATCTCCCATATCCAGTCCGATGGATCGTCCCTCAGCATCAAAAAATGGAAAATCAATACCAATTTTAGAGTTTTTGGGTGATTTTTTAGTAAAAATCGCTACCGAGCTATAACCAGCCTTTTCTGCTGTGTGGTGGAAGGCTTGGTAACCTAAACCTTCCCATATTTCAGGGGAAGTTTGATCCGGTTTTGCCTTGGTTTCTTGAAGGCAGAAAATGTCCGGATTTTCATTTTGAATGAACTCATAAAGCCCTTTTTTTAAACTGGCACGAATTCCATTGCAATTAAAAGAAATTATTTTCATCGATACTAATCCCGATATTTTGGTAAATTTAGGCTGGTTTCTTCAGAGAAAAAAGCCGAATATATATAATAATGAACATTACAGGAAAATGCATACCCCTGTCTAGTGGATCTTTAATCTTCTGGGAATCAGAAACTTCACCCTTTTCTTCAGAAGATTTAAATCGCCGTGGAATAAAATACACTACTCTATTTATAGGGAAAAAAGAAGATTCTTCGGGAGTCCATTACCATTTTGTATCCCCTGCTAATTCTACAATTGATGCATCGGGTCTTTCGATGAATTTGGTTACAGAGAGAACGGAAGGTTTTCCTCTTTTTATTAAAAACCTAGCTACAGAATTACAAACTTTATTGAATGGCGGCAATCTACTCATTCAATATCCATCTGAAGAAGAAGGAAATCTCCAAGATATTCTCACACTTTTTGCAATTTCTTTAAAACCATCAGAAGATTTAACAGACATTCCTCTTGCAAGTAGACCCTTTGGAAGGCCTCTCGAAGATTGGAAAAAAGAATTTTTGGAATTGGGATTCCAATTCTTTAAGGAAAGGATATCCAATCCAAATAAATCCATACAACTAAAAGATACTTACAAGACAGCAGTTCCACCCCAAGAAATAAAACAGCAAGCCCCATCCAAACCGGTTATTAAATCTGAACCTGAAGTCAAGACTCAAACTAAAATTGAACCACCTCCTAAAGTTATATCCAATCCTAAAGAAGCTCTTTCCCCTAATGAGACTATCTCTAAACCGGTAGAAGTTTCCAAGCCGGTTCAGACTAAAGTAGAAGAACAAAAAGAAACATCTTCGGAAGCGATAAAATCAGAGGAAGAAAAACATTCTGTATCTGTTTCCGATAAGCCGGTTAAGACAAAATTTTCTATTCAATTGAAAATGATGGGAATCATTTCCTTAATACTGGCAGTTACTGTATCTACTATCATTGGACTGGCAACCTATTTCTTTAAAGATACCTCGGAGAAGACCGTCCAAGTAAACAGTTTAGCAATAGTAGAACTTGTTGGTTTAAAAGTATCTTCTGACATTCAATCTATTGTGATTAAAGGCGAGCAGTTGGTTACGACTATGATTCGTTCCAATCAATCCGATGCGGATAGAAAATTTATCAGTGATTTGTTTTTTACCAATGATAAAGATTTCATCTATGTCGGTCTTTACCACGAAGAGGACAATAATCTCATTGCGGAGAAAAACTACTTCAATACTAATAATTTAATCGAATCGAATCTGTCTGAAGATGAAATATTGGCAAATGTACAAAGGAATAGTGAAGCCCTTATCAAAACCTTCACCGGTAAACCAAACATAATCAATTCGACACCCGGATTTACCCAAGGTTCTTTTCTTCTTGCCGTTCCGGCAAATTTAGAATCAGATAAATCCAAAATTCTTATTATTATGGTTAAATTGGAAAAGATTCTCTCGGCTTTTGATAAAAATCCTATGACCACTACCTTTATGGTTAATGATGATGGTATAGCAATTGCTCACCCTATAGAAGAAGTGATTATTTCTGCAACCAGCTTCTTGGATCTTCCCATAGTTAAAGCTATGCTTACCAGTCAAGTAGATACAGGTCAGCTTAGATATATAAGTAAGAATGGAGCGCCTTACTTAGGTTCTTATCGAAAGATTGGTTTTGGTGATGCGGGAATCATTTCTATCGTTTCAGAGGATAAAGCATTCGAGGAGGTTTATAATATTCAGGCTAGAAACCTATATATTATGGGTATATCTCTGTGCTTGGCTCTTATCATTGTATTCTTCTTTGCCAAATCAATCACTCGTCCTATATTGAGTCTATTGAATGCAACTCTTGAAATAGCCAAGGGTAATTTCCGAGTTGGAATCGCATCCACAACTCAAGATGAGGTTGGTTTGCTTACCGATTACTTTAAGACGATGGGTGAAGGACTCGAAGAGCGAGAAAAAGTTAAAAGCATATTGGGCTCAATGATTGATCCTGTTGTGGTTAAAGAAGCTATGATTGACATGGCGGCTTTAAAAAGAGGAAAGGAAGCCGAAATCACTTCATTTTTCAGTGACGTTGCAAGCTTCTCCACCATATCCGAACAGTTAACTTCTGTAGATCTTGCATCTCTTTTGAATGAATATCTGTCGGCAATGACTATCATTCTAAAGGAGAATGAAGGTGTGTTGGATAAATACATCGGTGATGCGATCGTAGGTATATTTGGAGCTCCTGTGGAAGTCGAGCAACATGCAGTAAAAGCTTGCAAGGCATCTTTGGAAATGGTCTATAAATTGGAAGACCTAAGACAATATTGGCAGAAGAACAATCTCTATTCCAAGGAAGCGCAAATCATGGATGCACGTATTGGTTTGAACACCGGTCCCGCTAAAGTAGGGTTTATGGGAACTGATGCATTGGCTTCTTATACAATGATGGGGGACACAGTAAACCTTGCAGCAAGACTCGAAGCCGCCGGAAAAGATTACGGAGTCAATGTAATGATAGCTGAAAATACCAACAATCTCGTACAAGATCATGTATATACAAGAATTTTAGACTTGGTAAGAGTAAAGGGAAAGAATGAACCGGTAAAAGTTTTTGAATTGGTTGCTTTCCGTAATGATATAAAAAGTAATATTGCCGACGCTATAGGTTATTATGAAGAAGGATTTAATTTGTATTTGGAACAAGATTGGGTTAGGGCGATACAAAAATTCGAAGCATGCTTGCAGGCAAAATTTGGAAAAGACAAATCTTCCAAAATGCTTATAGATCGTTGCAAAGAATACAAGACAAATTCTCCCGGAAATGATTGGGACGGAGTATTTACTCGGACAACTAAATAAAGATTATTTTATGAACTTTTTAAACAGAACAGCCATTGTAATTCCATTGCTATTGATTGCCTCGATGGTTTTGTCTGTTCTATTGTATCTAAATATTACCAAGAAAGTGGAAGGTGGAAATAATCCCACAATTGGGATTCTGACTTTTAAGATTAGATCTATACAAAGAAAATATGACGGAGAAGTTGTTTGGGAAACTATCCCTACAGAAACAGAAATAAAAAATAGAGATACAATACGCACTGTCAATCTCGCTGATGCAACTCTAACCTTGGAAGATGGCACGGAGATTCAAATTGGTGAAAACTCAATGATACTTGTTGATTTTTCGGACAAAAAATGGAATTTAAATTTCGCCTATGGGAGTGTTGGTGCCAAAAAAGGCTCTAATGATGGATTGAATATTGTATCAGGTGATAGTAGTATTGAAGTCGGATCCGGTGAATTAAGTTTAAATAAGTCCGGTGATGATTTAAGTATTAATATTACAAAGGGTGATTCCAAGTTAAAAGTTGGGGATGAAGAAAAAACTATTTCACAAGACCAAACTGCGACTATAGGTAAAGAAGGGGTCAGTGTAAAACAGCAAAACTATCGGTTGGTAAAGCCTTTAGGAAATTCTATAATAACAACAACTGAAACTTCAAAATCCATCGATTTCTCATGGACATTATCCGGTAACAGACCAAAAAAATCTGAACTGGTAGTTTCAAATGATCCTAGATTTCGCCAAATCATTAGTAAAACTTCTTTAAACTCCGATAACGCTACCATAAAACTTAAACCCGGAAGCTATTACTGGAAAATTACATATTCAGATGAAAATAACAAACCAACCGAATCATCAACAAGTAGATTTACTTTGTTTTATAATGACGGAATTAAATTGTTTACTCCCACCAATAATAGTAGAATATCTTATAATAGCAATTTTCCAAAGCCTATATCATTTTCTTGGTCGAAATCGGAAATTGTCTCTTTTTATAGATTGGAAATATCCGATGATGAAAATTTTAATAATATCATTGAAAGAAAGGAAACCAGAAATAACTCCATAGCAATTACCGGTTTAAAGCAGGGTAACCTGTTCTACAGGGTAATTGGGAAGTCTTCTATTTCAGGTGAATCTGATATAATCTCAGAAACCAGATCCTTCTCTTTGGATGAGACGAAAGAATTGAGTAAGGTAAGTTTAGTTGAACCATCCAACCAAAGGAATATATCATTACCTTCGTTGAAAGACTCCGGTATTTTATTTAGTTGGAAAGACACAATTGAATATAACCAATACAATTTTCAACTAGCTACTGATGAGAGTTTTTCATCAGTTTTAAGGACTGATACATCCAATAAAAATTTTTATAGATGGAACTCCGATATAAAAGCGGGAAAGTATTTTTGGCGTGTAACCGGAATCAATTCCAATAATGAAAAGATGACTTCTCAGGTAAGAGAATTCAATATTTCTGAAGATGTTAAGATTAGTTTAATTAGACCTTCGCAAGAAATACAGTTAGAACTTCAAGATGGTAAATCCGTAAATTTTGGTTGGAAACCTCTACCAAATACCGGTAAGACGAATTTAATCATATCCAAAGCCAAAGAATTAAGTGATCCTGTTTTTAACGAAATTGTTTCCGGTAACTCTAAATCTGTAAATTTAAAAAATCCCGGAAAATACTTTTGGCGAATCAATTGGTCTGATGGTAAGACGGATTCCATTTCGGATATTTATTCTTTTGATTTGGTTGCCAATCTACCACCTCCCAAGATTACATTTCCCCGAGCATCTTCCTCTGTGGATATGACTCGTCGGGATGATCTCTTGATCCAATGGAATACGGTGCCGGAAGCAGATTTATATTTTATAAGATTACTCGATACTACGGGGCTACGTGAGAGAGAAATTCTTGCATCACGAGTAAATGGAAATAGTTATCGATTTCGAGATTTAACAAAGTTAAATCAAGGTAAATTTCGAATTGAATTAAAATCTTTATCCAAAAAACAAGATGGGGGTTTTACCGAATCGAGGGTAGAAAAAATAGAATTTTTCATAACTTTAACTACAGGAATAACCACTAAAATTCTAACACCGGAGAGAATTTATGTGGAATAAGTGTGCTTTAAAAACAATATCAATTTTCATTTTTCTAATATTAGCTACGCCTGTATTCTCAGTGGAGTCCGATGATGTGTTATTGCGATGGCAGGAAGTTCCGGGAGCACTCGGATATGTTTTGGAAGTGAAAAACAATAATGAAAAAATAGTAGTAAGTAAAAGAATCTCTTCTACCTCAATCGAATTAACCGATCTGGAACCGGGTTCCTATAAACATCGAGTTGGTGTAATTAATAAGTTTGGAAAAGTGGAAGGCTATACGGATTGGGCGGGATTTGAAGTTGTAAGAACGCTTGTTCCTATCATAAAATCCAAAAAAGTTTTCAGTGCAGGAAAAGATGAGTCTTCAAAAAAAATTGAAATAGTCGGCAATAACTTCTTAACTAGTATGAAGGTCTATCTAAAAAAAGACGGTAAAGAAATTCCTGCTAAGTCAGTATCGGTTTTAAATTCCAATAAGGTAGTGGCTGAATTCAATCTTGATGAGACAATTGATCTTGGAATGTATGATTTGGTTTTGGAAAACCCCAAAAATAAGATAGCTGTTAATCCAAAGAATTTTGTTGTAGGTCGAAATCAAGAACAAGCTGAAAAAATTGCCAATCGACAAGCAAGAATCAATAACAATGAACTGCCTCCTGATTATTATGATACACCTTATTGGAGTACTATGTGGCGTTCTACTATACTCCCGGGTTGGGGTCAAGACTATATTGATGAGGCTAGATGGAAATTATACGTTTATCCGGTATTACTTGCAGGTTCCATAGGTGCTTATGGTGCTGCCTACCAAGATTTTTTGTCGGCAAGAAAGAATTATTATGATTCTGTTCAATTTGGTTTTTTACTGACTACAGTAGAAGATTCCGAATTGTTGTTCTTTTATAATAACCAAACTTCGCTTAATAACTATAATTCTGCCAAGAAACGATTGAATAATATTCAGGCAGGTGCTGGAGCATTGGGATTATTTGCTATTTACAATTTAGTCGATGCATTTCTTTCAGTTCGCAGAAACGTAGTAATGGACGAGCCCATAGGCATTCCGATTATGGATTCAGATTGGAAATTGCGAGCCAATTCTCTGCCAAGACCTACCGCTCACTGGGAGCCATCCAGATTGGAATCTTTTACCCATATCGAAGCAGTCTATTCTTTCTAATTGTAAAAAGCTTGTTTCCAGCTATATTTCCTAAATTCTGACAGTATGGCAATTCGCATTCGAAAAGTTGATCTAGCTGATAGCAATACTTATGCAGATATTTTGGAACGAGCCAAGGATGATCTTTCCCTTACTATGGAAAAGGCAATTCCTATCATCCAATCGGTCAAGTTGCATGGAGATAAAGCAGTAAAAGAGCTTACGGAAAAATTCGATGGAATTAGCCTTGATAAAATGGTATGGGATCCCTCGGAGATCAATACCGATTCCATTCCACAAGAATTAAAAGAAGCATTTTTAAAAGCCAAAGAAAATATTGAAGCCTTTCACAAGCACCAAGTGCCCCAAAGTTGGGAGGAAGAAATTGCGGGTAATAAATTGGGAATTCGTTTTACTCCTATGAATTCCGTTACAGTATATGCCCCGGGTGGAAAAGCACTTTACCCATCATCAATACTTATGGGAGCCATCCCGGCAAAACTAGCAGGTGTGAAAAATATTCAATTGGCAACTCCTCCTCAACATGGGGGAATTCCACCAATACTCGCCTATGTGGCAAAAATATCAGGCATTGATAAAATAATAACTGTCGGTGGGGCTCAGGCAATTGCAGCTTGTGCATATGGAACGGAAACTATTTCCAAATCAGAATTCATCGTTGGACCAGGCAACCCTTTTGTTGCCGCAGCCAAGGCATATCTTGCGGGAAGTGGAGTCATCGGTATAGAAAGCCCTGCCGGTCCCAGTGAAGTCTTGGTTATCGCCGATGATACGGCAAACCCGGAATGGGTTGCTTGTGATCTATTGTCCCAAGCCGAACACGGAGAAGACTCAGTTGCAATTCTCGCAACTAATTCACGCAAACTTATTGAGGCAGTTGCAAAAGAGTTGGAACTTGCTCTATCTACCAGAACGAAAAGAAAAGACATGAAACAGAAAGCAATTGACGACAATAGCTTTTTATTGGAGTTCCATACAATAGAAGAATGCATTCAATTTTCGAATTTATATGCTCCTGAGCATTTGGAAATTATAACAAAGAATCCTAGGGAAGATTTTCAAAAGATCAATTCTGCCGGATCGGTTTTCTTGGGTTCCTATTCTCCTGTTGCTATGGGGGACTATATCAGTGGAACCAACCATGTTCTTCCCACAGCGGGTGGTGCAAGCATTCACTCGTCTTTGGGTGTTTATCATTTTTTAAAAAGAATCACCTACCAAGAGATTACCAAAACATCTCTAAAATCTCTTTACCCCCATGTAAAAGTTATGAGTGAATCGGAAGGTTTGGATGAAGAGCATGGACACTCTGTGTATCTAAGGACATTGGAATAGGAGTGAAATCGATTGAATGTAATTAAAGACCCAAGAGAATTAAGAAAAATCATCTCAGATTTCAAGAAGAACAGAAAGACTATTGCCTTTGTTCCTACTATGGGTTATCTTCATGCAGGCCACATTTCTCTGATGCAGAAGGCTAAAGTAAAGTGTGATATATTAGTTGTTAGTATTTTTGTGAATCCTGCTCAATTCAATGATCCCCAAGATTTAATCAATTATCCAATCGATACAGAGGGAGATCTGGCAAAATGCCAATCAGAAGATGTGGATATAGTTTTTCTTCCCACTAAAGAAGATTTATATCCGGATGGAATTCCGACTATTAAAATAGAAATTCCTTCACTAATGAATGTATTGTGTGGATCTGCGAGACCCGGACATTTTGAAGGGATATTAATAGTTTTATCCAGGTTGTTTCATTTTGTACAACCTGATATAGCTGTGTTTGGTAAGAAAGATTACCAGCAATATAAGGTAGTTGATCGACTTGTAAAAGACCTTGCATTTCCGATTGAAATTATTGGCTCCGACACATTGAGAGAAACTGATGGTTTAGCGATGAGTTCTCGGAATGCCCGGTTATCCGAGAAAGAAAGAGAGGCAGCAATATTGATACCTCGAACGATCAATCTGGCAAAAAAACTTTTGGATGAGGGTGAGAGGGATATAAAGAATTTTAAAGAAATTCTCCAAGATGTACTTGCCAGTAGTTCTCTCTTAAGAGTGGATTATCTGGAATTGGTAGATCCTGAAAGCTTGCAACCTCTGGAAAAAATAGAAACCACTATGCTTTTGGCTTTGGCGGTTTTTTCCGGAAATGTCAGACTAATCGATAATACCCTGTTAGAAATATAGATTGAAAGATATACTATTAAAATATTCCCAAGGACTTCGAAAAAGAATAAAGGGTAAGCATGAATCTCTTTTCGGAGAGACATTTTATTCCGTAGCGAATTCATCATCTTCTCTTCAGGCTAGCATACTTTTTGAAGCATTAAATGATAAAAGTATAATCGTAGTCCTTTCCGGTAATTTGGAAGCGGAGAGTTACTTTAGAGAGATATTGAGTTATCTTGATCGGGATCATGTTTTTTTCTTTCCGGGCACAGAAACGATTC
This sequence comes from Leptospira sp., assembly GCA_020831715.1. Classification (GTDB taxonomy): domain Bacteria; phylum Spirochaetota; class Leptospiria; order Leptospirales; family Leptospiraceae. The sequence continues at coordinate 11,108 of JAFIGA010000019.1, forward strand.
CCTATGAATGGGCACATGTTCCACCGGATATAAAAAGAGACAGAGTTCTTGTTCTCAATCAGATTTTAAGAAATAAACCCTCCTTGATCATTACTTCAGTTTCCGGATTGCTGCAGGGTGTCCCACAAAGCTCTGAATTGTTTTCTCAAAGTTTTGAGTTAACAGTTGGAGAGGACTACGAGTTGGAAACCTTTCTTCGTAACCTGGTAAGACTGGGCTATGAGAGAAGAAATATCTGCGATGTTTATGGAACTTTTTCCGTAAAGGGTGGGATTGTGGATGTGTTCGCATCTCATGCGAGAGATCCGATACGTTTGGATTTTTTTGGCGATACCCTGGAGGGGATCAAATCATTTGACCCATTCACTCAGAAATCCATAGGAAAATTGGACCATGTGTCCATATTGCCTGCCAACGAATTTGTATTGAGAGAGGAAGAAAAAACCGAGTATTTCCAATTACTGGAAACTACTCAATTGAAAAAACCGGAAGAAACTCTATTGGTGGTTGAGGAATTGATTCCTTTAATCAGAAAGAATGTAGGTTTATTCAGTTATTTTGGAAAAAACAAACCCATTGTGCTTACTCCTGATTTCTTGGAAACAAAGGAAAAATCCAATCAATTATTCCGAGAATTGGAAACCACCTATCATAAGAAAAAAGAAACAAATCTTGTATCTAAACCGGAGGAGATATACTCATTCGGAGATGAATTTAATCTTCTAACAAATGATAATTCATCTGCTATACGATTCAGTCGGTTGCCTCCGCCGGAAGGAAAAGAAGACAAGTGGATTTTGAAAACTCAAGATTCATCCGAATTCAAGGGTAAGATTCGGGAAGCCAGAGAAAAAATCGAAGAGATACTCGCATCAGTCGAGGGCGATCCTCAAAAAATACTTTTGACCTCATCTTTTTTACAGCAAACAAATCGATTGAATTCTTTATTCGCATCTCATAATATATATAGATTGAATCCGGAATCGGAAGAGCCTGAAGTGGTTCCCGAAATTATTAGCCAGAAATCACCATTTTTATTGGTACTTTCAGAATTGAAAAAAGGTTTTGAGATTCCCGAAGAAAATTTGGTTATCTGGACCGAGAATGACATTTTCGGAAGAAAATACAAACGAAAAACCAGATATAAAAAAGCACCATCCAAAGCGATCGAATCTTTCTTGGATCTAAAAGAGGGTGATTACGTTGTCCATGTTAACTACGGTGTGGCAAGATTTAAATCTATCAATCGTGTAACAGCTGACGGTAAGCAAAGAGACTTTCTTAAATTGGAATACGCAGGTGGTTCCAATCTTTATGTTCCGCTAGATCAAATATCTCTAGTACAAAGATATATTGGTGGGACTGATAATCCCAGGTTGGATAATTTAGGAAAATCCAATTGGAAGAAAACCAAAGAACGAGTTAAAGAATCTATTGAAAGATTGGCGGAAGATCTTGTTCGCATGTATGCCAATCGTTTGAAACTAAAAGGATATAGCTTCCCAAGTGATACAATCTGGCAAGAAGAGTTCGAAGCAGATTTCGAATTCGAAGAAACACCTGACCAGTTGGCGGCAATAGAAGCCGTGAAGTCCGATCTGGAATCCACCAAACCCATGGATAGACTTGTATGTGGTGATGTGGGCTATGGAAAAACCGAAGTGGCAATCCGAGCTGCATTCAAAGTCATCATGGCGGGAAAGCAAGTTCTCTTAATGAGTCCTACAACAATACTTGCCTTACAGCATTATAATACATTTTCGGAAAGATATAAAAATTATCCTATCAAAGTTGGTTATATTTCCAGATTTCGCACCCAAGCAGAAAATAAAGTCAGCATGGAAGCATTCACCAAGGGAGAAATCGATATATTGATAGGAACGCACGCTATACTCAGTTCTAAAATGAAACCTAAAAACTTAGGTCTATTGATTATTGACGAGGAACAAAAATTTGGTGTCCAACACAAAGAAACCATTAAAACATTAAAACATCTAGTCGATGTTCTTACCCTAACGGCAACTCCTATACCTCGAACTTTACATATGGCACTTACCGGAATAAGAGATCTTTCTATTATTTCCACTGCTCCTAAAAATCGCCAAAGTGTTGAGACCTATGTAATGGAAGAAAGCGAAGAGGTATTGGAAAAAGCGATCCGAAGAGAAGTGGAAAGGGGGGGGCAAGTTTTCTACCTTTACAATCGGGTTGAATCCATAGAATCGGAAGCCCGTGCCATATCCAATCTAGTGCCTGATTTATCGGTTGGTATATTACATGGTCAGATGGATGAAGATTCCATCGAAGAGATTATCATGGATTTTTACAGAAAAGAATATGATATTCTAGTTACAACCACTATTATTGAATCCGGTATTGATATGCCCAATGTAAATACCTTGATCGTAAAAAGGGCAGATAGTTTTGGATTGTCGCAACTCTATCAACTTCGTGGTAGAGTGGGGCGCAGTGATAAGCAAGCCTACGCTTATCTATTTCATCCTCCCGGAAGAGTCATGACAGAACTTGCTGAGAAAAGACTCAATACAATCTATGAATACCAGGAATTGGGATCCGGTTTTAAGGTGGCAATGAGGGATTTGGAAATTCGGGGTGCTGGAAATCTATTGGGAACAGAGCAATCGGGAGATATTGTCGAAATCGGTTTCGATCTTTATGTTCGGATGTTGGAAGAAGCAATATCACGAATTCAAGGCAATGAAATTGAAATCGATGTAAGGACTACAATGAGTTTATCAACTAATTTTTACTTGCCCGATGATTATATACCTGACAACAGACAAAAGATTGAATTTTATAAAAAATTTGAAGGCTGTGTAGACTTGGATGAATTGGAAGATGTGAAATTAGAGATGATCGATCGATTCGGCGAACCACCTTTGGTTGCTCAAACATTTTTATTACTGGAAAACATTCGAACAATAGCTTCAGGATTAGGTTTTGAATCCATCAAAGAAGTGGATGATGAGATCCGTATAAAATCAGGTGAGAATTTCAAGGGAGATGCAAGCTCGGTCGTTGGTTTACTTTCCAAGATTCCCGGGTTAAAAATCCATCCATCTGAGCCATCCGTATTAAGATATAAGCATTCTGCTAAAACTGAGGACGAAAAATTGCTTAAATTACAAAATTTATTGCTACAAGTTCAACCCAAGAAAAAAAATAAAACAATATAGACAATCTGACTTGATAAAAAAAAATATTCAAAAACGGACAATCTTATGAAAAAATTAATATTTCTAATCTTTCCATTATTACTTACTGCCTGTGGTGATGATACTCCTCTAATAGAATCTTTGAACGGGGAAAAAATTACTGTTGGTCGATTCGAGTCAGCATATGAAGCCTCTATCGAGACCATGAGCAGAATGCAAAATATCGAAAAAAAGAACCTGTTGGAATTCATCTCCAAAGATATAGATGAAGTTCCTGAGCAGTTTCAATCTTTGAACTATCAGTTTCAAAAGAAAAATTTTTACGATAACTATAGAAACATGTTGATGATTAAATTGGCAGCGGATAAAGCCGGCTTTACATCTAGACAGGATATCAAAGATATTTTGGCACAAGTTGAGATGCAAACTGTTTCACAGCTTTACGTTCAAGAACAAGTAGAAAAGAAAATCAAAATCTCGGATGAAGAAGCGAAAGCTGAATGCGAAAGATTGAGAGGACAAAATTCTCAACTTGTTTCTATGCCGATTGACAAATGTATGATGTTAGGTCGAGGTAATCTTAAAAGAGCAAAATCTCAAGAAGTTCTGCCTAAAGTTATGGAAAGAATCAAAGAAGGTGTTTCCATTAAACACAATGATAAGTTTGACTTGGATGCCTACTTAAGCAGCGATAAACTTCCGGGCTTAGAAGAAGAAAAATCCAAAAAATCTGCTGAAGAAAAGAAAGATTAATTCTCTTTTTCGATTCAATGAGTAATACACTTAACGCTACGCTTCGAGCTTTGCTCGAAGCAATCACCGAATTTCTTCCGGTTTCTTCCACGGGTCATTTATTCTTTTTTGCAACTTTTTTTCCTTTTACGGATTTTGGTGAGTCAACAGAGGACTTTGAAGATTTATTTGATATTTTCATTCAAAGTGGAGCAATTCTATCTGTAATATTTTTATATTACAAGAAGTTGTCCGGAGAATTGTTTGCAGGTATACAATTTTTGGCTGGTGATAAATCCAAGAAAGAGGGTTTTCAATTTGTTCTTTCGATCATTATTGGAAGTTTTCCTATCATGATGATCGGTTTTCTCTTAAGAAAGCAATTGGATGGAATCAAATCAGGTGAACCATTGCTTTATATATTGGGATTGGCATGGTTTTTGGGTGGCATCGGTATTTTGATCCAAGAATGGTATTTTGCCAAGAGAATAGTGGATCACGTTGAAGATTCAGGCACGGCACCACTTACAATTCGTCAATCCATTGTTGTGGGATTTGTTCAATGTGTGGCTCTCATTCCGGGAGTATCAAGATCTTTGGCAACTATTGTTGCAGGAAGATCTATGGGGCTCTCTCGAAAAAAAGCCGCAGAATACTCTTTTTTTCTTGCCGTTCCTGTTTTGGTTGCAGCGGGTTTATATAAGCTTTATAAACATTGGGCAATTTTGGATGGTGAAAAAATTTGGATATTAGTCTACGGTTCGGTCATTTCATTTATTTTATGTATATTCGTGATTAAATGGTTTTTAACTTATATAAGAAGACACAGCTTTTCAATATTTGGTTATTACCGAATCTTACTTGGATTTTTAGTTCTGATATACGCTCTATACCTCAAGTAATTCCTTTAGACGTAGAGCGTTCCTATTATTGGGTTCTTCACTTAAAGCTTTGTTAACTAAGTGAATTGCCCTATCCAGTTTATTCATTCTTTTATATATATCAGCCAGATTTACCAAATTTTTGGAGTTGCTAGGATCTCTCAAGTAGCATCTTTCTCCCAATTCAGAAGCTTTTAAAAGTTTTTTATCCATTTTAGCTGAATATGATGCATAGAAAAGTATTTCGCTATTAAAAGATCTTATTTCCATGGATTTTTCAAAACTCAACAATGCCTTATCCCATTGCTTTAATTTAAAGTAAGATTGACCAATTAAGCTATACGTTGAATCTAATTGAGATTTTTCTTTTGCAGCAGATTCTTCTAAAATTGCTATTCCTTCTTCTAGATTTCCTTGTCGAATCAGTTCTTTTCCTTTTTCATAAAGTGGTTTTTCTGTGGCATATTCTATTTCGA
>JAFIGA010000022.1 GCA_020831715.1 Leptospira sp.
AAGAAATGGGATATTGAACTAGAGAAGATCAATAAGCTAAATAATACTGACTCATTATTGACGATTCTATTATCCAAAATAGATCTTCTTCCTGATAGTTGCTTAGAAATTTTAAAATTTTCATCATTGATAACAGGAAAGATTGGTCTGTTCTTTATTTCCGAATTATTGAAAAAAGATCCAAATGAACTTTTAGAAATGATTCAAGATGCCATAAATTTAGAGTTAGTAATACTGAATTCTAATCAAAAAGAAACTTTCTTCACTTTTTCACATGATAAAATTCTGGAAGCTTTCCAAACGGGAATTGAACCGGAAAAGAAGTCCAGCATGCATAAATCAATTGGAGATTTATACTATAGATACTATCTCATCAATCGAGATACAAGAATGCTTTTTTATTCTGTGGATCACTTTAACTTAAGCAATTTGAATTCTTTCGAAGTGAATTTCATAGAAGAATTGATAAAACTAAACTTGCAATCTGCTATCGAATCTAAATTTATCGGTGCTTATAAATCTGCGGAATTTTATATATCCAAGGCAATTGAGTTTCAAAAAAAACCTGGTATGATTTTGGATAAAGAAATAACTAACGATATCCTTATCAATTATGTGGAAATATTATATTTGAATTCTAGGCTAGATGAAGCACTGGAATTTTCGAGTTCAATTGATAAAAATGCACTTACAGACAGGCAGTATATAATACTTGGTACAATCATAACAAGAATTTATAGCAAGAAAAATAATTTGGAACTTAGTGTAAATAATACACTAACGGTTTTCAAGAGATTTGGTATTCATATCCCAAGAAATAAAATTTTACTTATTGGGAAAATGCTCTTCAGATTATTCTTAATTAAATTCAAAGTATCTTCTTTGAAAATTGATGGTATTTTGAATTATAAAGTATTTGAAGATGAGAAGTATAACTTATTATTCGATCTTCAGGCTGATACTGGGGCATCCACATTCTCTTATGATCAAAATATTTTTGTTTTATCCGTTCTAGAATCTCTGAAGATTACTTTTAAACATGGTTTAATGAAAAACTCAATTATAAATTTATCAGGGTTAGGAATGATATTTGCGGAGGTCTTCAAAGACAAAGGATATGCAATCGAGATTAATCATGCCGCAATACTAATAGCAGATAGATTAAATTCCCCATCCCATAAATGGAAAACCCTTTATGTTTTAAATTGTTTTTTATATCACTGGAAAAAGCCTCTAAGGGAAGATATTCATTCTTTCGAACGAATCATGAAAGGATCACTTCAATCAGGAGATATGATTTATGCAGGTTTTTCAGGTGTATTGGATATATGTAAGAAATTAAATTCGGGTTATCCTCTCTCATTATTGGTTCAAAATGTCTCAGAATTAGAGATATTTATGAAAAGTAGTGAAGACGACTTCGCTTCGGATTTTATAACATCTGCTATCAATTGTATTTATATATTGAGTGATCTTTCATTTAATAGATTGAAATCCATCTCAAGCGAAACTTTTGACGAAGATGATTTCGAAAAGACGCTTCTTTTGAAGAAAAATTACGCAGCCATTGGTTGCCTAAATATTGACAGAATTAAAACATGCTACTTCCTCGAAGAATTTGATAATGCAATTTTGTTCTTTGATAAATTTTTAAAATACGAAAAATTCTTATCGGGACATTTAAAATTAGTAGATGTATATTACTTTGCATTTTTATCGATATCAAGAAAATATTCGAAGTTTAATGAAATACCTAGACATGAGTTAAAACTATTTAAACATTCTTATAATAAAATAAATAGTTACTATAAAGATTTCCCCGAAGGCTTTGAAGGAAAAAAATCCTTAATGGATGCAGAAATTTATAGGTTGCGTGGAAATTTAAAAAAAGTATGGAAAGCGTATGAGAATGCAATTCAATCCTCCGCATCTCAAGGTTTAATTCATGAAGTTGGAAATGCTCATTGGGTTTATTCAAGATTTTTAGATTCCATAGGTCATAGAATTTCTTCTTATGCCCATAATAAAGAAGCAATAAAGTCATTTAAAGTGTGGGAAGCATACAGAATTGTAAGTATAATGGAAGAAAAGCAAAATACGGATTCTTTTCATTCTTCCAATTTAACAGTAACTAAAAACAGAACAATTTCTGATCGAATTTTGGATCTAGATTATCAATCCGTTTTAAAATCTGTAAAGATTCTTTCTTCCGAAAAAAATGAAGTTTCGTTAGTTTCCAAGTTACTTGATTTAATCTTGGAGAATACAGGAGGAGATTACGCATCTTATATTCTGATTGATGGAACAGAAAAAGCTTCCAAATCATTGAATGGAAAGAACAACAACTACCCCAGAACCATATTCAGATATGTATTGAATTCCAAAAAACCCCTTCTGATAGGAAATGTCAAGGAAGAGTCGCGCTTCGCTATGGATGAATACTTTGATTCCCATAAAGCGTCGTCCATTCTCTGTTATCCGATTTTGATTGGGGGAGTATTGAAAGCGGTTCTTTATATGGAGAATTCCAAACTAACCCATGCATTCACTGTTGATAAGCAAGAAGTTCTTTCTATTCTTCTTTCCCAAGCGGCTATATCACTTCAGAATGTGGAGATAACATCCAATCTGGAAAAGCAAGTCCAGGCAAGAACCAAAGATTTGGATACAACATTGAAAAATATCCGAAAGGATATCGATGTCGCCAAGAAAATACAAATGGGCGTCCTTCCATCCATTCAAGACTTCCCACTTCCTATAGAAGTGGAATTTTTCCCGCAGTCGGATGTGGGTGGTGATCTTTATGACATCACAAAGATTACAGAAAATCACTATCGAATCCTAATTTTAGATGCTACAGGTCATGGTGTGCAAGGAGCGTTGATTACCATGGCTGTTAAAAATGAATATGACAATATTAAATACTCCGATACACCTGCCAAATTATTGGAAATTTTGAATAAAAAATTTACCAAAAAATTTAAATCAGTTAATGCGTTATTTTCTTCCATAGTTGTCGATATTCATTTGGATAAGAATGAAATTGTCTATTCCTCTGCAGGCCATCCGGATCAGTATTTGATTCAGAATGCTTCAATAATTCCATTGGAAAAAACAGGAAGAATTATTGGTTTAGCGGATAATACAGTTTACTCTGAAAAAACTTTATCAATTCAACCAAAAGATAGATTGTTTCTTTTTAGTGATGGTATTTATGAGAGGTTCAGTCATGATAAGGAAGAATTCGGTGAGGAAAGATTCCGAGATTTGCTTCAAGAAAAATGCAATTTGGAATTAA
>JAFIGA010000030.1 GCA_020831715.1 Leptospira sp.
ATTTTTTGCAATGAAAATTCAAAGGTTGAATCCACGATCAACACTCGAAGGGGCACACCGCCATGTTGTCTTTAGCGAGGAAAAGCTGAGCGTTAAAAATGGTGCTGGACATTTCCTAATGAGCAAGCTCCCCTGAAATCTTTGCGTACCCAAGCAGGCAACCTGACGGGGAAAAGTCGTCGCGATCATCTTTTTTTTCCGTGTCGCCGAAGGCGCTTCCTTTACTTCCGTTGTTAAACTCTTAAAGAGGTCGCGAGTCGATGGGTATAAAAAAACCCGAGTCGAGACCCGGGTTTTTAAAAATACAAGATGTTCTAGAAACTATCTCCAGCCATCATTTTTGATTTCAGAGTGGTTCTTATAAAGACCCGCTACCGGAACCGAAGGTGCTCTGAAGTGTCCAGAGAACATTTTGTATGTTTTGTTAGATCGGAATGGCCAGATACCTTCTTTCTGAGTTAGAGAAGCTTGGCATTTGTCCAAACCACCGGCTTGGTTGTAGGCACAAGAAGAATGGTAAGCAACAGCATAGTCATCTTCACCGGGAAGAATCAATGATGCTCCAAACATTCCTTTTGAACCGGGAACTTGGAAAATGCTCACACCCGCAGTGTTATTGTGGTTGTAAGCAGGTCTTGCCGTTCCAACTCGAAGGGACTTGTCCATAGCATTTCCACCGAAACCAAAAGTGATTCCGTTGAGTGCAGATGCTAGTTCAGACCCACCCGAAGCAGAAGCCAAAGCAGTGACTTTAGTGATGTTAAAGCCCTTGTTTGCAGCTGTCCCACCAAGATTGGCAAGCCAGAATTCAGTTGCATAGCACCCGGCAGAGTGGCATACAATTTTACAAGTTTGAGAACCTTTGCATCTCTGAGTGAGAACGGTAGTCAAATTTGTCTGAGCTCTAGCAGATCCGTAAGTTCTTGGGTCAGTTCTTCCGTCGTATCCAACGAAATACTTAGATCCTCCCACTACGTTTTTTGCAGACCCCCAATAATTGTTCACGTCAGTTGTAGAAGTTCCGTTATGGCTCTTGTCCGACTTACCATGCACAAAAATTGTGTGGGTTTGCGCCATCAATCCTGTCGATAGGAAAGCGGCTACTGCAGTTGCTATTAATACTTTTTTCATTTTTTAAAATCTCCTTTTTCAATACTTTAATTGTATACTAAATGGCAAAAGTTTTGCAATTCTTTTTTTTCTGTATCAGAAAAAAATTTCCCAACTTATTTAGTTGAATTTACGGGCAAATCATGTCATTAAGATGTAATAATAGTGAAAAAATAAGCGAAATAGGGTTAATTACAGTGAAATATTGCTCAAATCAGAAAATTTGGCACAAAAAAATTAGAAGAAGTCGTTCGGAATGACCACTTGGCTGTAATTATGATTACTATACATAATTGCCCCTTCGATCCTATTTTCGTAATCAAAGGGGTTAAAATCGTTCAATTAGAACGATTTATCTATTGAAAATTTCTGGATCCGGCTTATCTCCAACCATCTGCTTTCAGTTGACCATGGTTTCGATTCAGACCACCCACGGAAACCGAAGGGGCACGGTGGTGACCTGAAAACATTTTGTAGGTAACTTTCTTTCTGAATGGCCAGATACCTTCTTTTTTGGTTAAAGAGTTCTGACATTTATCCAGTCCACCTGATCTGTTGTAAGCACAGGATGAATGGTAGGCTACAGCATAATCATCTCTTCCCGGAAGAATTATGTTTGGTCCAAAGAAAGATTTATAACCGGGAACTTGAAATACGCTCACGCCAGCAGTGTTATTGTGGTTGTAAGCAGGTCTTGCAGTTCCTACTCTCAGAGCCTTGTCCATAGCATTTCCACCGAAACCAAAAGTGATTCCATTGAGTGCCGAAGCAAGTTCTGATCCACCTGAGGCGGATGCCAGTGCAGTGACTTTAGTGATATTAAAGCCCTTGCTTGCCGCAGTGCCTCCTAGATTGGCAAGCCAGAATTCGGTAGCATAGCACCCGGCTGAGTGACATACGATTTTGCATGTTTGTGATCCTCTACATCTCTGTGTAAGAACTGTAGTCAAATTAGTCTGAGCTCTAGCAGATCCGTAAGTTCTTGGGTCCGTTTTGCCATTGTAGCCGACAAAATATTTTGATCCGCTTACAGTGTTTTTATCAGATCCCCAATAGTTATTTACATCAGTTTTTGAAGTGCCATTGTGATTCTTTCCGGACTTTCCATGTACGAAAATCGTATGGGTTTGAGCTACCAATCCCGTTGACAGGAAGCCTGCCACTATAGTTGCAATGATTGCTTTTTTCATTTTAAAATCTCCCTTTTTTAACTGTACATTGTTTACTATATGACTAATTTTCTGTAAATCATTTTTTTTGACATCAAAGGAAAAAAAATGCAAAAATAATTCATATTTTTGGCACTAATCATGAAATTAAAGTCAAAAAAATTGAAAAAATAAATCAAATTGCTTTATTTTTTCCAATATTAATCATTTTTTATAAGATTGGCATAAAAATTTCCAATAGTATCGCTCGAAAATGACCATTTATCTGTTATTTTGTATAGTAAACATAATTGCCCCTCGTGAATCTAAATATGGTAAATTAGGAAAAAATGTCTAAAATGTGAAATTTCTTGCAAGTTTATCATACTTGGTTAATCTGATCCACGAAGAGGAATTTATGTCAGAAAATTTAAAGAAATACTTATTGTTTGGAAGTTTAGGACTTGTTGTCCTTCTACTGCTTGTTTGGATATTTGCCCCATCCGACGAAGAAAGTAGATTTGCTAACGAAACGAAGGAAGAAAGAGCTGCTAGAATGGCGAGTTCAGGTGATCCTACCGATAGTTCAGGAATGCCCTCCGGATTTGATGATGGTGGATCGCCAATAGGCGGGGATTTCACAAATGATGGAGCCTCTCCTAATCTTTTGTTGGATAAATACAAGGAATGGGCTCAATATCCACCTAATTCTAGACCTATGTCTATTTTGAATCATGATCTTGCTTTCCCGTTTATTGTGGAATCTTCCCCTGATTATTTATTCGACAATGTGGGAGATAAAGAGCCCAACGGTTATGTATGTTTATTCCAGCCTAGGTCTTGGGCAGTAATTGGGATTGATGATAAAATGATAGCGACACTGGAATGTCGGGATAAAAAACGCGAACGTGTCAAATTATCTGTGAATAGCCACCAAGTTTTCAAAGAATTTGAAGGAAAGCGTTTTGGCGTGGCAAGTGCGGATGTAGGTGATAATGGAGAAAACGGGGATGCTGTAGCCGGTGATAATATCTATACATTTCAGTGGAGGCCGATGAAAGGCGACTGGGGTGACATGACAATTGAAGCGGATATTACCTATGGACCCGGCAAGCGAACCAAAGTTACTGCGGCATTCTTTTCCTCGCCCAATCTTCCGGCAAGATTTACCGGTGTTTTTAATGAAAGAGTTGATGAAGGTTCCCTGAAGGTGAGTGCTGTATTAGAAGTTTTTAAGGCAGGAACTTACCATCTTGAAGCTAATTTAAAAGACAAAAAGAACGGTGAATACATAGCCTATGCTATATTCGATGATAAATTGAAGACCGGAACTCAAGAGGTAGAATTCACATTTTTTGGAAAAATTCTTCGAGATAAAGGTCTGGATGGTCCCTATATTATAACAGATTTTAGAGGTCACCGTGTAAATCTTCCCATTGATCCCGAGTGGTTTTCTCAGGGTGCCGAAGGACTTAAGAAAATCCAAGCGGCAAAGACTACCGAACCTGACAAAGAAATTGTTCTACCATACAAAGATGAGTTTGAAACAAGATTTTTCGATGTGACAAATTTTTCCAAAGAAGCTTGGGCAAGCCAGGAGAAATTGGATAGAATGCAACAACTTCAAAATTTAGCGGATCAGAAATAATGAAATCGGCTTTGAGATGGATTCTAGGAATTCCTATTCTTCTTGTAATATTGATTTTCGCTATTTGGAAGATTTTACTCTTCCAGCAAAAGCCAATCTATGATGGAAAGATTTCTTTGCCGGGTGTCGGTTCGGAAGTGATCATACGACGAGATGAGTTTGGAGTTCCCCATATCAAGGCTGATAATACGCACTCAGCTTATTTTGCCCTTGGCTATGTTATGGCACAGGATCGTCTTTTTCAGATGGAAATCCTTCGAAGGCTTTCTCAAGGCAGACTTGCCGAAATAATTGGAGAAGATTTGGTTCCTATTGATCAGATGTTTCGTTCACTTCGCCTGGGCAAATGGGCAAGAGAATATGCCAATAAAAAAGAAAAATTAGCTCCAGATGCGTGGAGCAATCTAGACTCTTATCTCCAAGGTGTAAATGCATTTATGGATGAAGGTAATCTGCCTATCGAGTATAGCTTGATGGGAATTGCACCAACGCATTTTAAAAGAGAAGATGCATTATCAACACTTGCCTATATGGGTTTTTCTTTTGCAGAAGGACTTAGATCAGATTCTCTCTTTACTCTTTTGGATGAAAAATATCCTAATTCCCGAATTCGAGATCTATTTCCTCGTTATGATTTCGAAAAAGGGGGTTCTATTTTAAATGACCAACCACAACTGCCAAAATTGAGTTATGATTTGGATGAAAATTGGAATAATTCTCCTGAAGCGAAAGTGAACAAGTCTGAAAATAAGCTAACTCTAAATAATGATTCACGCCGGCAATCTTCTGAAGATGTGTCCCATTTCTTAAATAAAATCCATAAATATTTGGATGATCTACCTATATTTGAAGGAAGTAATTCTTGGGTATTATCCGGAAAGCGAACCGAATCGGGAATTCCGATTTTAGTGAATGATCCTCATATTGGTTATTCGAATCCCGGAACCTGGATGGAGATTCACCTAACTTATCCCGGTATGGATGTATATGGATACTATCTGCCCGGTGCTCCTTATCCTCTTTTGGGAAATACATCAGATATGGCATGGGGTCTAACTATGCTGGAAAATGATGATATGGATTTGTATTATGAAACCCTAAACGAAGAAGAAACTCAAGTCCAGCATAAAGGGAAGTGGATAGATATAAAGAGTTGGGATGAAGAAATATTGGTAAAAGGTCAAGAGGCTGAGATTTATAATGTAAAGTTAACTCCTCGTGGTACTATTTTTACGGATTTTATCCCTGAATATGAAGGTCGTCCACTCAGCTTGTATTGGGTGTTTCATGAGGAAGAGAATCCATTATTGGACATTTTGCACAATATGTTGCATTCCAATAGTATGAAAGAAATGAAAGACTCCGCATCTATGATTGCGGCACCCGGATTGAATATTTCTTATGCGGACCGATCGGGAAATATTGCATGGTGGGGAGTGGGTCGTTTTCCTATTAGAAAGAAAATTGTAAACCAACGGAAGATTTTGGAAGGCAGTAATGGAGAAAATGATGTAATAGGTTTTCTGCCATTTAGTAAAAATCCGCAGATGGAAAATCCTAAAAACGGAATCATTGCTACTGCCAATAATTTAGCATCGAGAGAATCCTATCCGGGTTTGGGAAAACTCGAGGGTTACTGGCAACCCTCCGACCGTTTCAATCGTATTGTCGAAGTATTATCCAAAAAAGAAAAATACAATGAAGAAGATATGGCAGAATTATTGGTTGATGTTGAAAGTTTTTCTGCTCCGCAAATTTGGGATGTATATATAAACAGCTATGACTGGGAATCTGAATTTTGGAAGAATCAAAATTCCTTGGATCGTGATTTAGCTAAATCTGCGATTAGCTTGCTCTCGGATTGGAATTTTGAAACAGGCTTGGAATCCAAAGGGGCAACAATTTACTACGCATTAACTTATCATACTATGAAAAATATGCTGGTAGATGAAATGGGTGAAGACCAATTTAAAATTTATGGAACTGTTGCTGATTCTATAATTTCTTATAAATACCTCATCCAAAAGCCGGATCATCCTATATGGGACAATGTTACTACTGAAGAAAAATTTGAGAACCGCACAGATATATTAAATCAATCATTGGTTGATACGGTTCGATTCTTAAAAAACAATGTAAGTTCCTCTCCCAATTTATGGCAGTGGAAAAAGTTATATCACGTTGAGTATGTTCACGCGATCGGTAGAAAAAAACCATTAAACTATCTGTTTAATTTAGGTCCTTATGCTACCTGGGGAGCTCCCGAAGTTGTAAATAATGTTAAGGCGAAACTGAATGATGGGGATTATTCCGTGAAATCCGGTCCATCGACTCGTAGGATTGTCAGTTTTGGAGATTTAGATCAAAATAAAACGATTCTTCCAACCGGAAATTCCGGAAATCTTGCCAGTCCTTATTACGATAATCAAGTTAACATGTATCTAAAAGGTATTTTTAGAAATGTAAATTTTTCAGAAAAAGCTGTCGAAACTTCACAAAAGCATGAACTAATTCTCATAAACCGATAATTTTGTTGACATTGGGAATAACCTCGTTTTCCATAAGAATATGGAAGGCGTTTTTACAATTGATTGCAACTATATTCAACCCAATGTGGCATGTGCATATCTTATTGTAGATAATGGAAGAGCTGTTTTTGTTGAAAACAATACAAGTCATGCCTTGTCCTTGCTGTTACAAGCCTTAGAAACACATGATATCCTTCCGGAAAATGTCGATTATGCAATAATCACTCATGTGCACTTAGACCATGCCGGAGGATCGGGTAGTTTAATGCAAAAATGTCCCAATGCAAAACTTCTTGCCCACCCTAAAGCAGCAAGGCATGTCATTGATCCATCTCGGCTAATAGCTTCAGCAAAATCCGTCTATGGCGATGAATTTGATGAGCTTTATGGAGATATTATACCTGTAGAAAGTTCACGAGTCCGCATTATGGAAGATGGTGAGATTTTACATTGGCAGAATCGTTTTTTTCAATTTATATATACTCGGGGACATGCTAATCACCATTTTTGTATTTATGATTCCGGTTCGAATGGAATATTTACCGGAGATTCCTTCGGGATTGCCTATCCCAACTTACAAAAAGATCAGCCCTTTATTTTTCCAACAACCACTCCGACAGATTTCGATCCGGGTGAGGCTATAATCTCATTGGACAAAATCCTGGATACAGGAGCCGAGAGGGCTTACCTTACTCATTTTGGTAGTATTGAAAACTTATCAAGTTTTAAAATAGATTTGATGGAAGGGATTCATATTCTTTCCGAAGTCGCTAAACAAGCAATAGATTTACAAGAAGATGATATGTTAGATTATTGTCGAAAAGGTGTAAAAAACTATTTCCTCCATAAAGAAAAAAAAATGGGAGTCCAATTCTCCGAAAAAGAGTGGGAACTACTCCAATTTGATATTGATCTAAATTCTCAAGGTTTAGCTTACTGGGCTAAAAAGCAAAAATCGAAATTTAACTAATTATGAACATTAATAAATCCTTTTTAGATAAATTCGAATTCACGGAAGAGTCTCTTAGTTACTTCAATGAGAAATCATTTATTCCTGTTGATTTCTACAATAAAGATGGACAGATTTTAATTCATAAAAATGAATCAGCCAATCATGATGATATAGTTCGTTTATTGAAATTTAAAGAGCAGGGCATCTACTTTAATAAGCGAGATCTTGCCAAGATCAAACCTCCCAAAGACAAGAAGCATTTGCTAATTAATGGTAGAGCCATATCCGATGGCAAGATTCTCGATCCCGAAAAGCTAGTTCAATTCGCGAGACAATCTCAAGATTTACTTTTTGATCTTAGAAAAAATGTAATGACAAGTGGTCATGCTAGATCTGTTCAGAAATCTATCGAAGATATGTTGAATGATTTTACTTCCAATCCGGAATTTGAAACCGGAATAATCAACTTGGTCGAAGTTTTGGGTGATACCGGAATAGATTTACATTCAGACATGATGACCAAAAGAACGGTTGTCGCCATGGGATTGAAAGTTAGGTCCAGAAAAATTATAAATCTAAATGATGAAAGACAAGATACCAGAGATCATTTAAATCTTATGTCTGCAAGTTATTTAGCTGACATTGGTTATACTAGATTAAAGCTTCCTACATCAACGAAGTTATCAAAAGATGAATACAATCTTATAAAATCTCATCCTATGGTAAGTTACTTAATGGTGGCGAACAATCCGGAAATACATCATAATGTAAAAAAATTAATATTGAATCATCATAGACCCTACAAGGGAAATAGCTTAAATAATAACTATCCAATCGATAATGATCTAATGCAAAAGCTTACTTTTTTTAGAGAAAAATACTTAAAAGATGAAAAAAGATCAGTAGCTATATCGGATATTGCCGGTCAATTGCAGGTAGTTACCAATCAATCAAGCAATCCTTTGATTGAAGAAGACATATCTACATTATCACTCGCAAGTGAATTTGCTTCCTTAACAACTGAACAATCATGGAGGCATGCCTTTAAAGCAACGGACGCATTAAAAATGATTCTGAATAACTCGTTCTTCCTATATAGCGATAAAGCCATTCGAGATCTTTTAGATTATGTCGGACTCAGTCTCGCAGATAATAATCCAATTATCTTCCCCGGTGATATAGTTATTACGGCTTTGGTTGACTCCGAAAAGAAACTTCATTTCGATGTATGCAGGGTTTTGAAAATAGAACGTTTTCAGACCAGACCTCTATTGGAAAAATTAGGAAGTATAAATCCAATATTCAGAAAAGACATAAAGTATAAAATTATTGATTTTGATTATGTTAACATGAAATTGGAGAAGAGAAGCGTAATTTTTGATCTCATGAGATCGGTAGATAATAGAAGAATTATGTATTTGGTTGATCCCGTACTGAATGCTCCCTTTTTAGATGCAATTCACAAGCATACAAAAATCAAATAAGTATTTTTCCTTGTCACATCCTCATAGAGTTTGAGTGTAGATATATAAGTGGTAAATTTGTGGCTAAAATAGAAGGAAAAAAAAGAGAAGATCTGATAAAATTTGATTTCACTCAAGAAATTATAGACTCATTTCATGATAACCAAGCAATCCCCGTAGACTTTTACAACAAAGATGGACAGATATTAATACACAAAAAGGAAGAAGCCAAACCTGAAGATTTTACAAAGTTATTAAAGTTTGAATTTCAGGGAGTGTATTACAAAAAATCAGATGAAGATAAACTTTTCAAGCAAGAAAAAGTTCCAACTTCAGTTTACGGTAAGGCAATTTCCTTTACCAAACTTCTTGATCCGGAAAAGGCTAAAGAACAAGCACGAGCTGCTGAAGATTTGCTTGCTGATCTAAAAAAGACCTCTTTTAATTCCAATCACGTACGTTCTGTCCAGAAAAATATGGACTCCATGCTTACAGACTTTACTGACAATCCGGAATTCGAAAATGTACTTATCAATATTTTGGATGTTTTGTCGGGAGCAGGAGTATCGAAACAATCTGAACTTATGACGAAAAGAACTGTTGTGGCAATGGGTATGAAAATACGAAGCCGCAAAGCTGTATCCAAGGCCGATGAAAAAGTAGGGAAGAAAGAACAGCTCAACCTCATGACGGCAAGTTATTTGGCGGATGTTGGTTATACTAAAATCAATGCAGCTGACTCACCAAGTATCACCAGTGAACAATATGAAGTTATAAAAACACATCCTATTATCAGTTATTTAATGATTGCGAATTCTCCTGAAATAGATCATGCGGTTAAGAAATTAGTATTGAATCACCACAGACCCCATAGGGGGGGAGGAGTGAATAATAATTTTCCTACAGATCAATTCTTAATAAAAAAATTACATGCATTTAAACAAAAGTATGAGTCGGAATTGAACAGAGAAGTTGCCGTTCAAGATATAGAAAAACAGATCCACGATATTATAAATCAAAATCATTCTTCCATGGTTGAGGAAGATATAGCATATCTATCACTTGCATCTGAGTATGCTTCTTTAACAACTGAACAACCATGGCGGGATGCCAAAGATTCCATAACAGCATTAAAAATTATATTGAATAATTGTTTTTTTTCGTATTCTGACAAGAACATTCGAGATTTATTCGATTATGTAGGTTTAAGTCTAAGCAATAACAAAGCGGTTGTCAAGAAGAATGATCTTATTGTTGCCGCTTCTTGGGACTCAGCAAAGAAAATACATTTTGAAATTTGTCGAGTTCAAGATATTGATCGTTTTCAGACCAAACCGCTATTGGAAAGATTGGGAACTATCAAACCGATTTTTCAGAAAGAATACAAGTTTCAGTTGAAAGATTTTGATATAAAAACTTTTCAATTAGACAAACGAAGAGCAGTATACAATCTTATGAATGCTGTGGATCCCAGAAGAGTTGTGTATTTGGTAGATCCGGATTTGAACCCAAGATTACATGATGATTTGGAAAAAGTGTTGATTGGAAAAAATCCATCAACTGCTAGTACATAATATAAAGGATAAAAAATGATTTCAGAAAACTATTTTTCAGACAACCAAGATTTACAAGAACAATTCAATTCAATTATTGATTGGAAGGAATTGGTAAACAATTTCGAAGGAGATTTTGATGACGCCAAGGAATATTCCAAGTCAGGTATGGAAGAGCTTGCTATGGCTCCCAACAATTTGGAAGAAGCATTGGAATTCTATAAATCCAGTTTAGATTCCTTGGGGGAATTGGTTGGTAAAGAAATCTCTCCGATTGTAAAAGAGATGGATGAAGAGGGGCTAAAGTTTAAAAACGGGAAGGTCGAGTTCCCCAAGTCTATGATTACTGCGGTTCAGAAAATTATTGATGCTGGTTTACTTCCTTATTCTATCGGTAGAAGACTGGGTGGGTTAGGACTTCCGGGAACAGTTCAAGTTATCATGAGTGATCTTATCTCCAGAGCTGATGGTGCCCTGGGAATTACTATAGGATGTATGAATCTTGCAGAAACCGTTGAAAGATACGGATCCGAAGAGATGGTAAAAGAGTATGTCCCCAAAATGGCTCGCGGAGAACTCTGTGGTGCCATGGCTCTGACAGAACCGAACTATGGATCAGATCTTCCCAATATCCAAACCAAAGCTGTCCAATCGCAAGATGGAACATGGAAGCTAACGGGAACTAAGCGATTTATTACCCATGGTTGTGGATTTGGAGATATACCTTCAATTATTTTAACTCTCGCCAGAACAGGATCTCCTACTTCCGGAGCTAAGGGGCTGTCATTTTTTCTAGTCAAGTCCGAAGATGTCGAAATATCCAGTATTGAGAAAAAGATGGGGCTTCATTGCTCTCCTACTTGTGAGGTTGTTTATGAAAATACTCCGGGAATTTTAATCGGGAAGCAGGGTTATGGATTGGTGAAATACTCCATGGCTATGATGAACACGGCAAGACTTTCTATTGCTGCACAAGCAATGGGAATCGCTCAAGCGGCATTCGAAGAAGCAAAAAAATATGCTTCGGAAAGAGAACAGTTTGGCAAGACGATAAATCATATTCCTGCAGTTAAGCGAATGTTGGATTTTATGGATCGGGAAGTGAGTGGAATGAGATCCGCACTATTAGAAGCCTCAAGATCCATTGATTTATACCATTGGAAGTCAGAAAGGTTGAAACATGGTGGCATGGAAGACCGAGATATACGAAAGGATGAACAGATTCGAAAATGGGAAAAGCTTGCCGGTATATTCACTCCGGTTACAAAATATTATATAACAGAAGTAGCCAATAAAATAGCCTATGATGCCTTGCAAATCCACGGTGGCTCCGGTTATACTGAGGATTATGATGTTGCTAAAATCTACAAAGATGTAAGAATTACCAATATTTATGAAGGGACAACCCAGCTTCAAGTAGTGGGAGCGATAGGTGGTGTGGTAGCCGGAATGAGTTCTACAGGTATTCTTCGTGGCTATATAGAAGAAGAAGCTTCCAAGATTTCGGTATCGGGTGAGTGGTCTAAGAATTATAAACTCTTTCAAGAAATTGTAGAAAACTATCAAAATCAAAAAGACACATCCTTTAGAGATTCTATCGCTTTTGAAGTAGTGGAAAGCTTTGCCAGAGTATGGATTGGATTGCTAATGGAAAGAAATGCCAATCGAGTTCAAGGGGAAGCCAGAGAAAGAAGAAAGGCTCAATTCGTTGCATACAACTATGAAACATTGGCAATTCTTTCAGCGAATCAAGTTAAGACAAAAGTAGCTTAAGGTAAATCTTAAGGAATAATCTTATTCAATGGATACCGGATCCCGTAGGTGATAAAATTCGAACCACAAGCTGGATCCGGTGGACAGTACAATCCAAAGACTCCTGATCTATGATGAACTCTAAAGAAGATTCTAGGCCAGTCTGATTCTTTTTTTCCAAATTCCAGCTCGACCATCACAAAGTTGAGAATGTTTCTGGATTGAACTGTTCGAGTCTGGAAAGTGAAGTTTTCCCAATCAAAACCCTTTCGTTTATTTTCTAATTTTGGATTTTCCGAAGCTAAAGATACACCTTCTCCTATGGCAAAACTCATAGGCAGTGTAAACAAATTGTTGATTCGAGCTATATACAGTGCATTCAATTCCCAGTGGTTCATGATTCCATCATGCTTGGCAATATTACCTTCCACTTCAAAATTGAAGAAACGGAATCTATAATCCAATTCCTTGGATAAAGCAAATACATAAATATTAGAATCTTGGTATCTTGTGTTTTGACGTAATATTATTGGTAGCAAATCCGTTTCGGTGTATTTCCCACCATAAAATGAAATGTCCCAAGAAGTATCGTTTTTATAAAAATAATTTGTCCGAATTTCTTCAGCAGATATGTTCGAAAAAATAAAAAAAGGAATGATCAAGAAATATTTAGATATATATTTTTTTGTATTCATTATTATGCTATTTTCTTCTTTTTAGATCTTGTTCAATTTTCGGTTCGACGCTCAACCATGCCGATCTAATATATTTTTTGTATTCTTCGCAGTATTGGTTTTTCTTAAGTTCTACAATTTCTCTAATAGAGGAGGGCTGTTCTTCAATACAATATTTTTGTAAATGCTCCGGGGTTTTATATCGATCCAAGAGTATCAGTGTAGCTGTAGTACCCAAACCTATATAAGGTGGCATAGGAGCTTTCATTGTCATCTGAGTTTTTCCGGAAAATTTCCTCTCTTCGATTTTTATACCATCTAAATATTTTACAGTGAATGTATAGTCTGTATCAATAATTTCAAAAGTTCCCATCGTCAGGGTAGCCAAAGAGTATAAGAGGGAATCTGTAGCTTGTATTTCTGAATTGATATTTGTAATTTCGATAGAAGCTATTTTTGTAAAGTCTTCTTGTCTATTGAACAGGTCCGTTTCAAATCTTTCTGAAAGAACATCCCTCAGAATTATATTTTCTGATATCCAAATCCATCCGGCGACTTTTTCTTTTTTCGAGGATGAGCTTGTCCTAATCATAGGATCGAAATTTTGACAACCTAAGAAAACAGATAGGAGAGAAAAGAGTATAGTTATGGCAAAATAGATCATTCTCATAAGGGTTAAGCTATTAACCTACCTTATAGAAACTGTTTCTACGATCAAGAAAAACTACAATTAGATTTAGGTTTTTACTCTTTTCCCCAAACCTTCTTTTTGTATTCTACTCTACCTGAACCAATACTGTATCTTTTATATTGATCCGGCTTTTTCTTGTAGTATTTTTGGTGGTATTCCTCAGCCGGATAAAATGTGGAAGCTTTGGTTATTTCGGTTGCTATTTTTTCTTGAAATTTTTTGGATTTTTCTAAATTCAATTTAGAATTCTCGGCAATTTTTTTTTGATCCTCTGAGTGATAGAAAATACCGGTTCTATACTGAGTACCCGAATCATAAAATTGTCCATTCATTTGGGTTGGATTGATATTTTCCCAAAATACCTCGACTAATTTTTCATATGAAATTAAGTCAGAATCAAATTCAATCTGAACTGCTTCTGTGTGTCCTGTGGTTCCACTGCAGACTTCTTCGTAGGTAGGATTTTCCTTATGGCCACCGATATATCCCACAGTGATTTTTTCAACACCGGGTAACCTATCATACGGTGGTTCCATGCACCAAAAACAACCGCCGGCAAATGTTGCTAGTTCCAATTGCTTTCCCCCTTTCTTAGTATTAGACTTTTTATCGGCGAGTATGGCGTTAGCAAAAAAGCTTACGAAAAAAATTACCAAAACTACAATCTTCGACTTCATGCGGTGACCTCTTAATCCCTTAGACTATCAAAGGCCATGGAACTTTTTCATAATATCATAGGCATAAAAGTTGGAAACAACGATCCTACTGTAGTCTCTTGATTCTTTATAAGGAATATCTTCCAGGAAATGGTTAAAATCTCCTTTGTAGTGATTTCGCTTCCACTTTCTAAGGTTTCCGGGCCCACCATTATAGGCTATAGATGCCCAACGCAATTCATTTTGATTGCTTCGCATTAGGTAGCCCAGAAACTTAGCACCAAACCGAATTGAAGTATCGGGGTTGAATAGGGAATAGTTCTTGACACCTAATTTGGATGCCAACTCTCTTCCGGTTGCAGGCATAATCTGCATTAAACCTTGAGCATTGGATCTCGAAACAGCATTTTCTTTATAAAACGATTCTTGTCTCATGATCGCATAAACCACATCTTCGGAAATATCCGATTCTGCAGCATACTTTTTTACAAGTTCTCTGTGTGGTCGAGGATAGATTCTAGTTGAAACAGTAGTTGGTAGCAGAATAGGATCATCGGGGATTTGCAGTCGTTTAAGAAGTGACCTGGTGAAAAATGCCGAATAATAGTAGTTCTGCGATAATTCTCCGACACCTACTAAAATTTCTTCCTTCTGAGTCTGACTCAAGCGATGTTCCTCAGCATAAAACTGAACCAAGCTCATTCCAAAACTATCTTCTCCCAATCGAAAGTAATCCGTAGCTAAAGAAAGAATTCTATCTCCTCTGACTTTAGATTGAACGCTAGTTAATCTGACTCCGAGATCGAAGGATTTATCAAAATAGGCAAATCCCAAATTCTTCTTTCGTATTTTTGGGGATTCCTCGGGTATTCCTGCTGTATGGGACAAATATCTATACAAGGATTCTTTGTTTGATGTCGGATTATTGGGAATAGTTAGTGTGCTTAATTCATTTTGGAATTCTTCTCTGATGACTCTGGTATAATAAGAACCTGCAATTTTTTTATAATAATCTTGAAGCTCAGTTTTTAATAAAGATGTCTGCGAAGTATCTTTCAAATATCTCAGATACCAATAGAGCATTCTCCCTTTTACCGGCAGGTTGGGAATCTCTTCAATTGCTTTCTTCCAATCAGCCTGGGAAGCATAGCTGCGATTTGATTCTGAACTACCAATCAATGAATCCATCAGCATATCTTGGTAGTATAAATTGAACGGATAGAGAGATAGGTATTGAATTAGATTGTCAAATGTTTTGGATTTATTATTAAGTTTATTATAGGATAGGGCAAGTATACGATATTTTCCGGGTTCTTCGATATTGGAGAACTTTTCCAGAAATTCTATAGCCCCCTTATAATTGGAATTTTGATACAGTACAAGGGCAAATTGTCCCAAATAATCACTTTCTTCATTAAGATAAACCTGGTTCGATAACACCAAAGATGTCAATAGACTGATCTCGGATTGCTTGGCTAAAAAATAGCCTGCTTGTTGAAAGCTTTCTGAATTGGATACTCGAGAACGAAATGCAATTGGTTCTTTTTTCAAGAAATGATTTGCTTCATTTTTATTCAATTGATTTAGAATTCCATGAATTTCCGCAATAGAAAGATTTAAAAATGCATCCTCTGACAGGTAGGATTTCATATCTTTGTAAACAAAAGTTCTGATGTAACTTTTGGTCGATGGGTTCTGCGAAATTTTTACATATTCGTCTTTCGCTTTTCCCAACTCCCCGGTGCGCGCCAAAGCTTTGGCATATCGTATATGAATTTCGTTGTCCAAGTAATATCTCTTAGTTTCAGAACCTAATGAATCTATCATCATAACCAGTTCTTGATTTTTATTGGAATCAAGATACAAACGTGTCAATTCTTCTACGACACGTTTCGAAATTGGGTCTGTGTCCTTACTTAATTTTGACAAATACAGTATTTTTTCAGTGGACGAAAGTTTGTTTCTTTTTTCCAATTCTTGGTAGAGTTTCCAATAGCTCAGTTTGTAAACTACAGATTGAAAGGGCAGGGGATTTTTTAGAATATCTTGAATATCTGAATCTTTGAATTCTTTTACAAAATTTCCTCTAACTTGGGAAATGAGATAGAGGAATTTTTTTTCTGCTTCTCCTGTCGGTGCTTTTTCGTGATAAGCGACTAAGCTGTAGACTTCGCTTTCTCTTGTAGGAGAATTTTTTGTAAAATAATCGTCTATCATATCCCATCTATGCGATTTAATCCAAAAGTGAAGGGATTCTGAGGAATGAACGGAAAAAGAAATTAGGAGAATGAGGAAAATGATTGATTTTGTTTTATAGCTTTGTAACATGATTTCTATGGAGAATTTGTATTCTACGGAAAGATGGTCTGAAATTACTATCGGCAATCGCGAAGAAAATCTCAACCTCCTTTACAACTCGGTAGTTCAAGGCAAAAATCTAGATCTCTTGGGTAAAACTACTCATTTATTCCTAAAGAAGAGATCTAAATCTCCTGCAACTACTGCACTTCTTAGACTTGCTGTTCAGAACCAAGATCGATTGAATGAAGACGAAAAAGCAGAAGTATGGTCAGAAGTTCTAGAAAAATTCTCTCCGGGTGTTGCCTTTCAATTGGCTAGAAAATATCTTCCTAATGAATGGAAAGAAGATTTTA
This sequence comes from Leptospira sp., assembly GCA_020831715.1. Lineage (GTDB taxonomy): Bacteria > Spirochaetota > Leptospiria > Leptospirales > Leptospiraceae. The sequence goes on from JAFIGA010000030.1 coordinate 16,830, forward strand.
TCGATAGTTTATTTTCTCAAAACGGACGACTATCCCCATCAATGAAAAAAAATCCCAATCAAGCTAGCTCTACAGGTAGCTTGCCGGAATGGATGCTTCGCAATCCTTTTGGAATTGCCAAAAAAATAAAAGAGTCTTCTCGTGAAACTAAATCAGTTTTAGAACTTCTCAAGGAAAGACTACCGGAGTCTTATCCTTGTCATACTGTATTATTCGTGGATGCTTTCTTGGAACGAAATATAGATCGATTTATTCACCACTACTACCAATCCGGGAGAGTCAAGTTTCATCCACAGTCGCTTTATATGAAAGCGATGATGGATATTCGAAGAGGTGAAGATGAAATGGGAGAAAAAATCATTCATATGATTCGTGAATCTATACCTGGTTGGGAGATTCCATCATTTCTATTCGGAGGTAAAGATGCCTCTCAGTCATGAACAGATAGTTGAGATTTCCCGGTTGCAAAATATGATTCGCAACTTAGAAAAGATTAAGCGAAGTTCCAAGGATGAATTCCAGGCACATAGGGTGGCAATGGATCTGGATAAGTATCATGGAATGATTCAAGAGATATCACCGGAAGGAATTCCGGACAATATGCATGAGACAGTTCAGGCTTCTAAGGCATTGAAAGAGAATGATCCCAATATTAAAAATAAACTCATAGCCCAATTCCCTGTAATGAAAGTTTCTCCCAATTCGAATGATCGGGAAATCAATCAAATCGCGACTATTATCAATGTATTGGATGGAGAATATATGCCGATTTTGGGAGATACTCACATCAAATTTGATTTTGCCCATCAAAGTGAGAGAGACACATTATTTAAATATTTGGAAAACCTCCGCAGAAATATGAAGGTTCTAACTGAAACAATAGAAGAATATGCCCAAGCAGAAAAGCAAGAATTTAGAGAACAATTAGGGCGGATGAAGAATAAACAGTCTAGGATTTTCATCTCAGAATCCTATGATTTTTTAAAAAAGGTAAGAGAATTTTTGGAAGCAATCCAAAAAGATATCCGAGCAGGTAATTCTGTAATCATGAATTTGGATGAAAAGATAACATTCAATCCAAGATTTGAAAAATCTACCCTGCTGGAAGGACGAGATATCACTAGCTCGCTCAATGAGTTTTTTGATTTTACCAAGGAAGCTATGGACGTAATCAATCTTCCGAATTTGAAAATCTAATTATTTTAGAAAAAAACCTTTCCTAAAAAAGGTATTCCTACAATCTATGATTTAAAAGCTTTGAATACCCGGGAAACCACATGGCATTAGTGAAAAATCAGACAGAAGTTACAAATTCCACAATCGGAGAGAATTCTTATTTTAGTGGAAAATTCTTTATCAACGGATCTCTAAAAATTGATGGGAAGTTTGAGGGTAAATCCTTGCAAGCAGACCAACTTTATATAGGTGTAAGTGGTAAAGTGAAAACCAATATTACAGCAACCAATGTGATTGTGGAAGGAATAGTAGTTGGAAATATCACCGCTCGAAATCGAGTGATGTTGTTACCCACTTCCAAAATTTTAGGAGATATCAAGACTCCTGAACTTATCATACAAAATGGAGTTATTCTAGAGGGTCGCTGTATGATTTCAAATGACCTCAAGCACTCTGCTAAGGATTTGATCGAGCTTGAATATTCCAAAGATTCATTGAACATAGAAAAATTATTTGGCAAGCAAGTAGCAGCTAAAGAGTAATTCAACTTGGGAGAAGGTCCCCTTTTCATATCTGAAGGAGATCCGGTAGGAATATCTCCGGAGTTATTGCATAAAGAGTGGAAAACTCTAAAAAAGACTGCCAATAAAAGGGCAGTCTTTTTAGTTACATCCTCAATTCATGATTATCAAAACACAATCAAGATATCTTTAAGAGATTTATCTCTTGGTAAATTGGACATAGAAAAAATATCCGGAATTTATGAAATAGTTTCGGATAGATACTCCAAGTCTGTTAATTCTAACCTCAAAGGTAATGAATCTATCAAATTGGGAAAACCTTCGGCTATTTCCGGTGGATTTTCATTTGAATCATTGAAAATTGCATCAAGCTGCATAAAAAAATTCGGTGGTGGATTGATTACACTTCCTTTAAGCAAAGAATGGGTCATTGCCTCCGGAAATAAAAATTTCACAGGGCACACAGAGTTTCTTTCCCAATATTTTGGAAAACCCACATTCATGCTAATGCATGGAAAAAAGTGGAACGTGATTCCTCTGACTACTCATATTCCTCTAAAGAAAGTGTCTTCCCAACTAAAAAAAATAAACTGGGTTGATTTAAAAAAATCAATCATTCAATGTAAGCTATGGAAGTCAGAGATTAAAATTGGTTTTCTCGGATTGAATCCTCATGCCGGTGAAGGTGGAAAAATTGGAAAGGAGGAGATTGAAATCCTAAACCCAATTATGAAAAATTGGAATTCCGGTAGAATCAAAGCTATAGGTCCTCTTTCCGCAGACTCAGCTTTCATTGGTAAGAAACCGGCTTGTGATCTATATCTTGCAGGTTTTCATGACCAAGGTTTAATTCCGTTTAAGATTCTGGAAGGAAAAGCCGGAATCAATGTAACCTTAGGTTTGGATTTTTTCCGTGTGAGTCCTGATCATGGGACGGCATAC
>JAFIGA010000027.1 GCA_020831715.1 Leptospira sp.
TTGTAGACTAGATATATTCCGTAGAATGGGATTATATATTTCCAGTTGAACTTTTCAGCGTTACTATCTTGAAGGGGTTCTTGATTGTTACTTGTATTATTTTCTTGCATTAATATACCTCTTTATTGAATCTAAAAAGGAAATGCCAACGAGCCGAAAATTATTGCATATTTTTTCTTTTTTTCTTTTTTTTCTTCAAACGACTCATTTTCTCCAAGCTTATGACTATCCGGATATGTCGGATAGCGATTCATATATGCGAGCCAAAGTGCGAGACTACAATAACCAAATCGTTGCAATCCACATCCTGCATCCGATGCCTCTTCCTTACTTTGGTGCTCCTATGTTCTATGGACTGCCCGGTAAGAATACCGAATCCCCTGAAGAATTATTCATTAATAATTGCGTAAATGAAAGGAATAAACTTTCCGCTTCATCAAAATCCCAAAATAACAGTATTCCCAATTCAAATTATTTTTGCTTAATAGAGTTAAAAGAATGGAAAAGTAGCTTAGTTGAAAGAAGAAGCTTCCATAGAGATTTTTGCAAAAATCCCGAAGAACTTGCCTATTTGGATTTTTTGGCTTTTGGGAATCCTTTGCTTGATCCCTATGAAATATGTAAAAAACTAAGAGAAGATGAAATGATTCAAAAAAATATCGAATCACTTCGAGTAGATATTACACAATCGCTAATACAGATTGCCCACCCACCCAAATTATTCCTACCGACTCATTCAAAAGCAGACAATAAAGATAATCTTGATAAACAAGTAAAATCCATCGAAGAAGACTGGGCAATTTATGCTTCGAGAATTGGAGTGTTGGATGTTTATTTTGAAATGTATGAAGGACACGAAGCACCGGAAATTCACATAAAGTCATGGGATACATTCCTGGCTCAGGATAAGTTTTTAAATTACTACCAAGAAAAATTACAAAAACTGAAGAATTTTTATGCAAATTTACTTCGAGCTCAGATTCGAAAAAATTCCCCTAAATACAACGAAAAGTCGAAAAAAGAGGTTCTTGCCTTATCCCGAAAAATGTTAGCCTTTAGTGATTGGGAATTATCGGAAAAGCAAAAACTAATAAATGTATCAGCTTGCCTGAATAAACTTTCTGTCCAAAATCCATCCATGAGTTTTGGATTCTATCTAGGATTTTACAAAAAATACTCTATAAAATATGAAGTAGAAGAAAATTTCTTAGACTCCCTGGCTGATCCAATTTATAAAAACACATTCACCAAAATTCAAAAACTCTTTTGGAGACAAAACCAAGGCTCCGCGCTATTTAAAAGTCGCTTGGACTTCATCCATACTTCATGCAATTATTCTCTTGAAAAAAATGAAAGAGACCTAACGCTTAAATTTTTATTATCTTCTCTCTGAATATCGACAATTTTCATGTTGACAGAATAAAATATTAAATTATTATGGTATCCGACGTTGATTTATGGGGAACTACCCCGACTTGCGAGCGTCTTAAAAAAACTCAGCTAAATAGGAGGCGAGTATGAAAATTTCTTTCAAAACCAACACCCATACTTCCGCAATCACTTCAATTGCATTGGTGATCGCTAAATAATTATCTCGTTCTGAATCAATTTTGATTCACTCATTCACAAATCTTCGTGGATAATTGTAACGTGGCCGAACTTAGCCGGAGGTGTGCTTATGCTGAACTCAAACAACTACCATTTACCCGAGATTCAAGGAAAAATTGATTTCAATGAATCTCTAAATAGAAGAACATTTCGTATCTTCAAGGAAACGGAGAACGATCTAGTTATAGAAAACCAATGGGGAGAACAGTTCCCTATCACCAAAGAGATACTGGAAACCAATCGGATTCCCTACAGAGAAGAATCATTTGTATTGGATGAATTTTTCTTTCGAGAAAGATTCCATAGTTTTTTCCAGGATTCGTTAGAAGAAACATTGGTAAGACTCGAATGTGTTCTGAAAGACAATCCCAAGAAAATCTTCGAAGCAGATTGGATACTGGAAGTGGACTCCCCTTTTTGGTTTGTTACATTTCCCAGCCTCCGATCCGGCTTGTCTGTCGCCGGAAGCTTTCCGACAAGTCTTGGAATCTTACTGGAGCTATGGAAAGAATTTCCCGACCTACAATTTACTCACAGAGATACAGGATCTATTCTCTATGTGATTCAAATGGGTAGAGGAATCAGTGGGACTTACCATCTAACGGCATATAATAAGACAGAAAATCGAATCGATTCCTTCCGATCACCTGTGTCCGAAGCAGTAGGAACATTCCCCGGAGGGAGAGTATTTGAAATTCTGCGAGGAGCACAGAAGCGAATGCGTGCTCCTATACTCTACAAGGGGAATTTATTGAATGATTTTCTGAATCAGGTAGGTAGCTTATGATACGAAGAGCAGGAATATTACCTATCCCTAATTGGTTGACCAAAGAAGAATTCTCATTCGATGTAGAAGAAATCCTTAAGGACTCTCTCTACTATCCTAGCAGTGAATTTGATGGAAACCCAATCAAGTATTTTATGGGAAATGTTTATAGCTTCGTCTATGTGGATTACGGGGTAAGCAGGGAAAAACTTCTCGAGAAGTTAGATACGAATGGAATCTATGGCTACCATATCATACACCAAGAATCCATAAAAGTAAATCAGCTGAAATCCTCCACTTATCGAAAAATAGATCTCCCCGAACCGGAAGACATGAGACGACTGAGAATACATTTTAAAAACCACGTCCAGCCACCTTTTTGTGAATGGTTGGTATTTGAAAGGAATTCCGACAAGACGGAGAGGTTCAATCCTAAGAGATTTTCCTTACTGTATCTCTGTGCCGAAGGTGTGGCAAGCTACCAAGAAATGTATGTTAGGAATAGAATCAAACCAAAAATCATAGCCATCATACAACCAGGACATGGATTCGGAACAAATTGGACTGATTTTACTGATAGGAATCAAATCTTCGCTAAATCGGTATTCCACGATACCAATCTATTACCGGATTATCTAATCAATGGTGGATGGGGGCCTCCGAAATTCCATATCGATCCTATCTGGGAAGAATACAGTAAAAGGATTAGATTTATCCGTAGTGACAGATCCTCATTTGCACTGTGGGAGAAAGCTTGTATAAAAAATCGGGAGAAAAACTAATGAAGTTAGATCATTCAACCAACACAATTGTCGGAGCCATCGCAGGAGATGTAATTGGATCCGTCTATGAATGGAACAACCATAGGGATACAGATTTTGAGATATTCTCTAATGGCTGTTTTTTTACGGATGATTCAGTTCTTACAATCGCAGTTGCCGATGCGATCTTGAAACAGAAAGATTTTGGAAGAACCATTTGGGAATATGGACGTACTTATCCAGGAAGAGGCTATGGTGGACGTTTTTCCAAATGGTTGCAATCGAGTGATCCTAAGCCTTACAATAGTTTTGGAAATGGTTCGGCAATGCGAGTGAGTGCTTTAGGATTTGCCTATGATACCCTGGAAGAAGTGTTAGATATGGCTGAAAAATCTGCTCTACCCTCTCACAACCATCCCGAAGGAATCAAGGGAGCACAAGCGACTGCATCCGCTATCTGGTTGGCAAAAAACGGAGAGAGCAAAGCTACCATCCAAGAATATATCACAAAAGAATTCCAATATGATCTCGGATTCAGCTTGGACGAGATCCGCCCAACATATGAATTCAACGAAACATGCCATGGTTCGGTTCCTCAATCCATCGTCGCATTTCTGGAAAGCGAAGATTTTGAATCCGCTATTCGGCTTGCAATATCTATCGGAGGAGATAGCGATACCATAGCTTGTATCACTGGAGGAATCGCATCAGCGTATTACAAAGAGATTCCGAAACCGATTCTGGATTTTGTTGGAGAGAGATTGCCATCCGAGTTCATTCAGATCATCCAAAACTTCGATGCGAGGAGGGGAAAATGATAATGATTGTATGCAATATAATTCACGAAAATAGCATTTTAAATTCTAGGAGGATAATAAATGTTTGAAAAATCTGAGCAAAAAAATCCAGACAAAATCAAAGAAGAGTTCCATAACGAATTAGATTACACCAACCTTCCCAATATTGTAAACTATTTGAAAGAAAATGAATTAGAAGACTTAGGCGATAGTATTCTCTACTATCCGGGAGCAGGAACAGACTGGGAACCAATCCTTACATTTGCTTCTAATTCCCATATAGATACATTCGTATTCGTGGATTATATGAAGACGAAAGATAGTGTAATGAAATCTCTAAAGGATCATTCAGGTTGGGAAATCTTGGAAGTAGAAGA
>JAFIGA010000029.1 GCA_020831715.1 Leptospira sp.
ATAAGACGCCCCTATATTTTCTTTGGATCCATTTTTCTTGCTCTATCCATTGGATTTCTCTTTTCGCCTCCGAATATCCAAGAGCAAGGATTGTTATTTTCCTATCTTTTATTCACTTATTTATTGGTAAATACAGCAATGACCGTTCTTTCCGTACCGCATCTTGCGCTAGGAGGAGAACTTTCTTCTCATCCTAAAGATAGAACGGAAATCTTCGGCTGGAGACTATTATTTTCCAATTTTGGAATTCTCTTTGGTATGATTCTTCCGGCAATCATTTTGCAATCTCTCGGTGATGAGGCAAGCAAAGAGTCCATATTACATGCAAGAACCATTTCTGCTTGGGGGATTGGAGCATTGGTTTTGGTCTCAGGATGGGCTACATTTCAGATTACAGGTTCCTCTAAGATTCCCCTTCGAAAGCATCTCACTCATAAGGAAAGTATGAGTCCGAGCCTTTTGTTTCGTAGCTTTGGACAGGTTTTGAGAAATAAAATATTTCTACCACTCTTCATTGCCTTCGTTGTGGCAACATTTGGACGAACATTCAATACGGCAATTGCCCTATTCTATTATAAATTTCGTCTGGGATTGAGTGAGTCTCAAGTTGTGATTGGGATTTTATTTCCTTTCTTTGTTATCATCATACTCTCCATTCCCCTTTGGCTATTTCTATCCAACCGATACGGGAAAAAAATGCCTGCATTTGCCGGGATATTTCTCTTGGGACTGGTCACTATGATAGCTTACCCACTCTATCCCTATGGGAATGCTTACTTCCCTCTCATAACTGCAGTGTTTGGTGGTATCTGTGCCGGTTCTATATTTCTATTGGATTCCTTGGTTGCCGATATTGTGGACTATGATGAGCTTCTCACAGGTGAGATGAAAGAAGGATTGTATTTTGGATTCTGGAAGATGGGAACAAAATTTGCCCAAGCAATTGGTCTTGCCGTATCCGGCGTAATGCTCGATCTCATTGGGCTTGTACAAGGAGCCACTACCCAAACCGAAGAGGTTGGTTTTCGCCTAGCCATGGTCTTCGGTCCGGTTGTGGGGGCTTTCTTTATCCTGGGAGCTATTGTCTTCTTGTGGATGCCACTGACTGAGCCCCTTCACCATAGAATCAAGATTCTATTGGATAAAAAGAGGCTTAAGAGAAAAAAATTATTGGATATAACCGAATAGATCTTCGGCGAGAGGCTCAAAACATTTGCGAATAGTAATCTTAGCCTCTCTCTCGGAACGAGGACCATAGCTAATTGTTATATCATTTGGATCTCGCGAGTAAGAATAGATATTATCGAAACGGATGGAAGCGGTTTTATCTTTCAGTAGAAAGGCGAAATTGAATTCGTGAAATTCCACATCCACCTTGTCCACGCCATAGGGAACCCTACACATAAGAAAACCCTTTCCTGAAAGAATGCCATTCGCCTGGTCATCCACAAGAATCTCAGCATTTGTACCTTCCAGTCTATACTTAAACCATTGTTTGGCTTTCAAAAAGGATCTTGCAGGATCCAAAGCTTTGCTGGTCATTTCTTGAGAGTGTGACCTCAATTCATTGGAAGCTAAACCAATGTAACGAAAGCAATGACCCAATGATGCAACCACTAATCCTATTAAAAAAAGCTTTATTATTTTAGAATATTTTTGTTTTATGTGTAATTTCAAATTTTAGTCCTCTCCTACAAAAATCGATCGGAATAGATCCCTTAATTTAAAAGGATTACAGGGATACTTTCCCGGAAAAGGAATTAATTTGTTTTTCACCACATTTCCCTCGCGTTTTATATCGGGTTCCTCAATTTCTGAATTATGTCTTTTATCCATATACAAAGTCCGGCAACTCTTTTATTTTTAATGTCGGAAACCCTAGTGGCAAAACTTCACATCAACCTGCGGAAATTCCTATATTTCTCATAAAAATAGCTTGCTCAGAATCTAGACCGTGGGATTGTTTTACAGGAGACAAAGGGACACAGGAATGGCGAATTTTGATAGAATTGATTTGATGAATTTTGTAAAATACGGGAACGATTTTGATGATCAGTGGGATGAAATTCGCAATTATATAAAATCGAATCCAACCGCACAAAAAGAAGTGGAAGATATTAAGAAATCCCTCCCTCAGACCAGTTCTTATAATCGAAAAAGAATGGAATCATTTGAGAGAACCAATACAGAATCACCCTCTGAGTCGAGTGCGAGTCCTTCAGGTCCACAAACCTATGCACCCTCTTCATCCAATAGTGAACCCAAGAAGTGGTGGTCCAAACTCTTGGGAGATGATTGATTCATGGAAGACGAAGCAAAGAAAACAGTCAGCCGAATCAAAAGATTTGTTACACCTTTTTTCAACCTAGCGGTGCAGACTGAGGTTTTTGGTTTTCACCATATCCAACCTTCAGGTAAACTAATACTAACATGCAATCATAGATCCGATATGGATCCTTTTGTTATCTCTGCTATCTTTCCTCGATTTATTTCTTGGATTGCCGCGGATTACACAATGAGAATACCTCTGTTCCGAGATTTGGTTGAGAGATGTGGATGCATTCCTATGGCAATTGACGGAAATATTTCCATGGCAAGTATTAAGAAAGTTCAGCAAGTATTCAAGAAAGGCGATGTTCTGGGGATTTTCCCGGAAGGTCATGATTATATGGTAAAAGGAGACTTCGAGTCTTCCATGGTTCCGTTTCATGATGGTTTTGCGGCATTTTCTCTTCGAAATAAAGTTGATATTATGCCTAGCGTAGTTGTGCCCATCGAAGAAACTATTTCCGATTATCCATTGCCACCTATTCTTCGTTCCTTCATGGGAATGCCCAAGGAAGTCTGCGAAATCCAAAAGCGTGTTGTATACAAAAAGGTAAGAGTTCTTTTCGGAGAACCTATCCCACACCAAGATTATATTGGATTGGGACTTGAAGAAGGCATGAAGATTGTATCCCAAAGAACTAAGTCGGCTATGGAGGATCTGCAAGAAAAGGGAAGAAATGAAGCCCTTTGGAAATTAACATAATAGGATTAAAAGGTATGAATCGATTTTTCATTTTTGCAATAACTATTGTCATTGTATTGACCAACTGCACTCCCAAAGACCGCCCCAAAGATTCCTTCGTCCTGGAAAAAGCTCTCGAAGGCGAAAAAATAGCCCAACCGGATATCGTCCTCACAAAAAAAATCAATCTAGATGAAGAACCCGATCTGGAAGTATTGTACCTGGTTCGAAATGCCAATTCAGAGATTTTGATAGCATTCAAAAAAAAAGGTGATTCATGGGAAACTCTTTGGATGAAGAAATACTCTCTACTCAATTTGGGTCCCCTTGCCCACTCCCTCCAAGAAAACAAATGGGTGGCTGTTCAAGAGCCCGAGAAAAAAGAAGGATACATAGTTAAAAAGATACTATTGGAAGAGTTGCCGGGTGATAATTTCAACTCTGTGTTCATTGAAATGATGAGTGAAGAGCCCCCTCTAGGCTTGTTTTCTGTTCCCATGGGTTACCGAAAAGGAAAGAAAATATTGGACGGTTTGGCTGTTCTGAAAGACCATCCGACAGTAAAGGCAACGAAAAGATCCGAATTCGAATACAAAGCCAAAGATAAATCCATATTGGTTTTTCCCAAGGATCGCAATCTGAACTTGGAATTCGTCTATAATGGGTTCGAAATGATACCCAACTTGAGTTCCCAACCTATCCCATCTATTATTAAATTAGAAAATACGAATAACAAATATAGAATAGAATTTAAAAACCGTGGTGGATTCAACACCAATACTTATATCACTCTATCTTTTCCACAAGGTGGCAAGGCGAAGGGATTATCCGATACAGGTGTGAAAGCATATAATAAAGGCGACTCTGTCTATTCCAAAACTCGAGACAAATACATTCCGGCAAGCTATCCCATGGTGGAGGCAACCAAACCATCTTGGGGGTCAAATGTTCGTTATGCTTTCGAGTTCGAATATGATTGCCAGTGTGAGCTGAAGGATCTCCTGGAAGATCTGCATTTCCTTTTCAGAATATCCTATCGATACAACAGACAGGTAGAGATGATACCCAATGAATTCAGTATATATCCGGAGATTACTTCCGATCAACAGGGCTTCCCTGCATATAAATTGTTACTTCCAAAATAATCAATTGTCATGAGATTCTCAAAAAGATTTCCCAAATCTAAAAAAAATACAGAATCTCCCGACAATCATGAGAGATGGCTTCTAACCTATGCGGACATGATCACCTTACTTTTGGGTTTGTTTATCATTCTCTATTCCATATCCAAAGTTGATGAAAAGAAATTAGAAAACGTAGCAGAGGCTATACGAGTTGGATTTGGATTCGGCACTAGTGTAAAGATGGCAATTTTCGAAGGTGATCCCAATTTAATTGATGATGAGTTGTTTACACCCAGATCGCCGGTTTATCGACTCTGGGAGAAATTAGGCTACAATCTCAAAAGATGGAAAGAATCCACACAATTGAAACTGGGACTTGCCGAGACGGAAGAACTGAATTTGACAATTTTTGCCCCGACGACCTATGATGGAGATTGGATTGTGGATGAGACGCAAGATGCAACCTACAAAAATCTTGCCAAGCTAACCCAAGCCATGGATATCGAAATCTTTGTTCGTTTGGAGATTCCCCAATTCACCGATGGAGGAAGAACCGGTTGGGAAGACTCCGCCAAAAGAACGGCAAAACTAGCACAACTTCTGGAAACTAAATACAATATACCCAGGGAAAAAATCGCAATCCTTGCTCATACAAAATTTAGCCCTCTCCCGACCGGCTCCACGGCAATCCCCGAAGCCAGAGCTAAGCAGGAGAGAATCGAATTTACGATTCGCAAGCGAAAAAGAGATTGAATCCGGTTATTTTTTAGAAGACCTAGAAGCAATTTCTCAAAAATTGGTATATAGATGCATTTCATTCTCATTATTTTAACTTTGTTTTTGACATTTGCCCTATCTCATTGCTCCAAAAAAAATGAAGGGATAGTTGATTATTCCTGGCAAGAAGAGTCTCTCAAGATGGCAGGAGAAGTCTGCCAAAAAATTTCTGAATGTGGAAAGGAGACAGGTGCTTTCTCTGGATTGGATAAAAGCAAAGCCACTCTTGCTGAAAATCGATTGCAAGAAGCAAATTGCCAAGAATATCATAGAAAAACCAATGTCTTTTTGTTAATTGTCCCATCTGAAGAAACCACTCCGGATATGATTAAAAATTCCGCGAGAGAATGCCACACGGCTATGACCAAACTTTCCTGTAATGATTTAGTTAACAAAAGATATAATAATATACCCGCCTGTGAAGAAATGGGCAGAATCCAAAAGGGCTTAAAATAGCATAATCAACCATGAAAGAAAAAGCACTTGAATACCATTCCATCTTTCCCGCAGGTAAGACCAAAGTCGTTCCGACAAAACCAACAAACAATTCTGCAGACCTAACTTTAGCCTATTCCCCGGGAGTTGCCTACCCCTGCATAGAAATTGCATCCGATAAAAATAAAGTTTATGAATATACAAACAGAGGCAACTTAGTCGGAATCATTACCAATGGAACCGCTGTTTTGGGACTCGGCAACATCGGTCCGGAAGCCGGAAAACCTGTGATGGAAGGAAAGGCTGTACTATTCAAGAAATTTGCCGGCATTGATGTATTCGATATAGAACTAAATACCACCGATCCGGATGAAGTAATTCAAACAATACAAAAGTTGGAGCCAACTTTTGGTGGAATCAATTTGGAAGATATTCGCGCTCCGGAATGCTTTTATATAGAGAAAACTTTGGATGAGTCCATGGATATTCCTGTTTTCCATGATGACCAACATGGAACAGCTATTATAACAACAGCCGCTCTTATGAATGCATTGGCTTTGAATGGGAAAAAAGCCGAAGATTTAAAAATAGTAATCAATGGTGCAGGTGCCGCGGCTGTTGCGATTGCGGATATGATCTGTGAGATTGGTGTTTCCTTCGATAATATCTATATGTTGGATTCTAGAGGAATGCTGAATCTCTCTCGCAAGGATCTTCATGACTCCAAGAAACGATTTGTCCGAAATATTCCGGAGAATACTCTTCGGGAAGTAGTAAAAGGTGCCGACGTTTTCATCGGTGTTTCGGTAAGAGATGTTATGGATCAGGTGATGGTTCAGTCGATGGCGAAGGATCCAATTGTATTCGCCCTTGCCAACCCCGATCCGGAAATTCCGTATGAATTGGCGAAGGCGGCTCGCCCGGATGTTATACTCGCAACCGGTAGATCCGATCACCCCAACCAAGTGAACAATGTCTTGGGGTTTCCATTTATTTTCAGAGGAGCGATGGACATTCGTTCCAAAAGAGTGAATCGAGAAATGAAACTAGCATGTGCCAATGCACTCGCTGAATTGGCTCGTCTTCCTGTCCCCAAGGAAATCTGTGAAGCATACGGTGTTTCCTCTTTGGAATTTGGACCTGATTATATCATACCAAAACCATTCGACAATCGCTTGTTATTTTATGTATCTTCTGCTGTTGCCAAAGCCGCTGAAGAATCCGGAGTAGCTCAGATTCCCTATCCCGGTGATGAAGAATACAAAAAGTATTTAGAAGCTAGAATGCTGCATTCTTGAAATTCGACTTGTAGATTTCAAATTCTCTTAATGATGCCTAGCCATCTTAATCATCTTCCAATTGATGACCAGGAATCGAAAGAATTGCCAGATTATATTCGTCCTCATATAGCGTGTAAACTTAGTCGGATGAGGGGCAAAAGTTTCCTGTTCGTAGGGTTTGGTCTCGATATTCGTTTTAGTGATCTTTTTGGTTTTCTTGGATGCAATAGTATTCGGTTTATCTTTTGTGCTCATGGGTTTCTTTCCTTAATTATTTATATTATATTATTTTACGTATAAATTGCTGTATTTGCAATTTCTACTCCGGTATCAGTCGCCAGAAAGGATTTCCTTTTGCTTTATAGAGAAACACATGGTGCAAAATGTACTTAATCCAGTGTCCGGCAAGTCCAATCTCCCCAAAGGTCATATCAATATCTCTTCCGTATTCTTTAAATTCTTCAAAATCAGGTACAATTGGGTACAAAGTCATGGATGCGGCTGTTCCATCAAAAATTCCGGAACCTGCCGAGGCGATACATGCTGCGCCCATTTTTGCCATGGAGGCTGAATGGGTTGGTTTTTCTGCTCCTCGTATCATATCACGGATGCTATATGCTACTTCTCGTCCCATGACTCCGGAAGGCATCCCGGTTCTGGGGGGAGTGGGATAAATGGGAGTTCCGTTCGGGGAAAACATTGGTTTGGAGATCGGATGGGGTGGAGCAAAGGCTATCCCTACGGCGAATACATTCGAGTAGAAGGGGCTCTGGTAGTTGGATGGCCAGTCGGAAGCCTTCCACTCTTCATAAGGTTTTTGGGTATAATCCGCATCCACCTTCATCATACCATTTGCCGCGAACAATACATTTGTTATATCTTTATTGCTTTTGTCAAAAGCCTTGATAGGAACTCCGGTAAACGGAGGAAGTAGCATGGCAAAGTCATGGTCAAATGTTTTTGCCTCTCCCTCAAGGGTCTCAAAGTTCGTTTTGTCCTTGTCCACTGACTTCACATGAGCTCTTTTGATCCAATTGATCCCCCGTTCCGCATACAAGGATTCGGTGAATACTTTGGAATGAGTAACATACCCACCTCTCTTGATATGCATACCGCCCATTCCGAAATCGCCTAATTCGTATTCATTCGATATCCAAGTAAGATTTGCTTTGTCACGGACTTTATGTTTGCGCAGCATATATTCTACGTTAAATATATATTCAAAGGCGGCACCCTGGCAAGTGCACATTCCGTGACCCGTTCCGATCAATATATTTTGCTTCTCTCCTTTTTTCATGCGTTCAATGGATTCGGTCAAATACCTAGAGGCATCTTCCGCGTGCCCATAGGTGCAGACAGAATGGCTGTTCTTCTCCGGACCCAAGCCCTCGGTTGCATCAAAATTCAACTTAGGACCGGTTGCATTGATCAGATAATCGTAGTGGATTTTCTCAACCTCTCCCTTTTTTGCGGACGATGTGTATTCAATCGTGACAAATGGTTGGGAATCCTCTGCACTTCCTTCCGGATTGAGAGAAATTGCCTTAGCCTGGTGGAAGGTAATCCCCTTTTTCTTGCAGATGGGAGCCAGTTCAAAAGTCACTTGCTTCCCCGTCATGAGTCCCACACCCACCCAAATATTGGATGGAATCCAATTCCACTTGCTATTGGGAGAAATTACGATTACCTCGTCATTTTTATGAGCGAGTGCCTTGGAATACATTGCCGCTGTATTGCCCGAAATACCTGCACCGAGAACTACGATTTTTGCCATAGTAATACTATACCCCTTATGGTATTTAATCGCAAGAAGAAATTTCTAAATTAGTTTAGTGACTCGGTTGATATTTGTCATGTGCAATGTACAATGAGCAAACTTGGATGATTGAGAATTTTACTTTTATTAGTTATTGCTCGCATTTTTTGTTCCATTAACCGACATATTCTATTGACTCTATTTTCAATAAAATATTTATTTGTTTCTGAAGGTAAGATTACAAATATTAGTTTTTGATGTTTTGGAACACTTATTTTGCTTATTTTAGCAGCAGATATTCCAAAAGAATCACAAAAGGAAAAAATGACAACAATTAGATCTGAAAATAGTAGGATATTTAAAAAAGAGTATCAGAAAAATCAAGAGATTGCGAGCGTGCATTCTTTTTCGTTTATGACAGGCATTATTGCAATAGGCTTTTTGTTTTTCGGGTGCTTGGAACAGAAAAAAGAAGATCCGATTGAGTCCTATCTAATCCTAAGAACATTGGAAGAATCGCTAAAACCTCCGGTGAATCCCATCGAGGAAGAGGCTAGGCAAGCCGGTTTGGCAATTCCAAAAGCCCCTCTGATCGGAGTGGATAAGTTTGACATCACGGATATCAACCCTAGTGGCACTTTTAACATTCGACAAGAACAAGAAGCCAGAAGGGCTAAGATACTCGGAGGGGATCCATTAGTTACCGATGAAGAATTGAAGAAAGCAATAGAGATTCCCAATCATAGCTTCCAAATCAATGCAGCAAGGAATGTGGTCACAACCTCCGGTGGCTGGGTAAGATATGTATTCAAAGTCAATCCCACTGCTCTTGAGATGCAGAATCGACAAAAAGATGTAATTGTACGTATCTGGGTGAATGGAGGCGAATTAGATGTAACTCCTGAGAATTTTGACGGAGAACATATCCGCGGTTTGGTTCTGAGTGATGGGAACAACTATGCCATGCTCGTAGTTCTAGCTAGACCAGAAGCTGGTGGTGCTCCGGAATATATCGGCAGAAGTAATATCGTTAAGATTACCTCTGATGTCGCTTCTTCCTTGATACGAGTGCAATTACTCTGGGATCGAAATGCCGATATTGACCTGCATGTAGACAGTGACAAGGCAGGTGAAAACCATGTTAGGTTCAGTGACAGAAATATAGATGTGACTGATCGCAAGGTCAGCCTAGACATTGATGATACGAAAAATTTTGGACCGGAGAATATCAGAGTATTCAGAGCCAGCCAAGAGGCTCGCTTTCGATTCTTTGTGAATTATTACGGATCCCAGGTAGGCAACACTAGAGTAGATAAAGAAGTGAACGCTTGGTTCTATGTTTATTATGGTAGAAGATTGGTTCGACAAGGAATTTTCAATTTAAAACAAGCTGATATATGGGCAGAATCTTCTTTTAGTGCCACCAGATCCAAGTTGATTGGTTGCTTCCAGATTGGTGAATCTCAGAGCATCTTGGATACAACTTGTAAGAATGAGTAAGAAGATTGAATTCTAATGAGCCGGCTTTTTTAGGACGTCCTTCTTACCAATAAGCCGGAATTAATCCATTTAAGAACAATCCAAAATCGCATAGCATTAGATACAGCTATGCGGTTTTGGAATCTTTGCCTGTGACAAGTGGCAAGGATACCGGACGGGAGAAACTAACGAAATTTGATTTTCTGAATCTCTTTTTTGGATATTTCTTTCTCAGTGTTATCGGCATCTAAAAATATCACTGACTGACTATCCTGACTCAATATTTTTCCTTGAATGCTTTTACCGTCCTTGAGTATAACTCTAACATTCCCGGGACTTAATGGTTCCGAATTATTATTGGAATCAGACTCTTCTTCTTTTCTCTCATTTCTTTCGGCTAGATTCATCTGTATTTTTTCCTCTATCAATGCCTCTCTTAATTTCTCCTGAAATAGTGGGTTGGTCTCGGGAATTTTTGCCGCCAGTTGATTTAGATATTCCTCAGAAACACCACAAGTTTCAACAACCAAAGTGTCTCTAGTCATGGTCGTAGTTAGTCCCAGCACGATAGAAATTGCGACATCTTGCCAGTCTGAACTTTCATAGACTCGGTAAGACTTATCGCGATTGGGAAATAATTCTTGAGAATCGGGAGTAGAAAGAGGGTATGTGGCAAATAGTATCTTCCATCTTTTGAATGATGTTGCCTTCTTGCATTGATTTGAGGAACTCGCTACAACTCTGTAGT
Source organism: Leptospira sp. (assembly GCA_020831715.1). GTDB lineage: Bacteria > Spirochaetota > Leptospiria > Leptospirales > Leptospiraceae. Next base: position 10,610 of record JAFIGA010000029.1, read on the forward strand.
CACTGCCAGAAGATTCTATTTCGGATTTCGACACAGGTGACTCGATGACTTGCATGGGAGTGCAATGCATGATGAGAGAAATGACTGATGAAAATAAGAGAATTTGAATGTTCTTCACTAAATTGTACCTTATTAATAGGATTCTATACTGTAATATTATATACTTTTTTAGATTAATTTCTTCCTAGCCTTCACGCAGGGTAGTATAAATCTGTTTTTCAGGCATAGTAATAGAAAGAATGTTGGATTTCGGTAAGTCAAGAATAAATTTTGTTTTGGTATTGTTGAGTATGTTTCTGCATAACTGCCTGACAGGATACTATCTTTCTCAGGAAGAATGGAGTTCTCCAACTTCCGGAAACGAAGAGATCGTCCTTCTCACTCTCATAGCGAGTCGTCCCGTTGGAAATACCATAGCACAACAATCAAGCAATGATTCAGAGGGTGAGTCCAATCCAACATCCAATGAACCGGGCACAACCCCTCGCACGGCAACACCGGAATTCAATCTGCAACCTGGTATTTTCTCTGCACCAACATCGATCACACTGAATTCAGAAACACCTGATGCAACAATCCATTACACCTTAAACGAGAGCGAACCCGAACCGGGTTCACCTGATACATTCATTTACGAAAATCCTTTACCAATCTATAATATTGCAGGACTGACTCCTCGGGCAAAAAGCTCCAAGTCAGGCTATGAAGAAAGCGAAGAGACAACCGGGCTCTATTCCCTTCGCACACTTCGTACGGGACAAACCAACTCCTTCCAACCGGGCGATGATGGTGACCTCCAACCCGGTGGAGATTTTAACTATACCGGTCCCACTCAGCATCCAACCTTTACCAATGACTATACGACTACGGACAATTATACGGGACTGGTTTGGAAGACTTGCCGGGAAGGACGGAGTGGTGCGGATTGTTTAGGTGGAGAGCATTCTTCATTCAGTTGGGATAATGCAGTCTCTAGATGTGAATCTCTTAATGGTGATAACGGTGGAAATGGCTATGCAGGAAGAAGCGATTGGAGACTTCCAGAATTTCGTGAGCTGGAATCACTTTACAGATACAATATAGCCGGGAATCCGAGCATTACAACAACCGCCTTCCCCAATACAAACCACGAACCATCTTTTGTGTTTCGCTATTGGTCGAAAACTTTAACCAAAAATCAATTTGGTGATGATTTAGCTATGTTTATGGATTTTAGAGGAAATCCAAATCCCATAGGTTCCGGTTCTGAATTTACCTCCCCTGGTCTAGTTCGTTGTGTTGCAGGACAATCAAAAACATTAGAAACACCTAACCTTATAGATAACGGAAATAGAACCATTCATGACAGAACTTCGGGTTTGACTTGGACTAAATGCGGTTATTCTCAAACAGGTCAGAATTGCGATGGAACAGGTGCCATAAATTGGGCGCAAGCATTTGAGCATTGCAATCAGTTGACAAATGTGAATTTTGCTGGCAAGCAATGGAGATTACCAACAATTCGTGAATTGGTTACATTACTCAATCCGGAAAGAACCTCAAGCCCTTTTACATACATATCTATGTTTCCAAATACAAGACAAATGTATTGGTCTTTCACTACAAGAGCGAGTGATTCTAACCAAGCTTGGGTCGTGAATTTTGGTAATTCTGGAATCCAATCAATCAACAAAGTCCCCCCAGGTGCTGTAGTATTTGCCCGATGTGTTGCCGTGGATTGAATTACTTTATTTGCTCCCTAGCCTTCACGCAAGGGAGAATAATAAATAATTTGCATTAAAATTGTCATACCATGAGATTACTTTCACGCCATATAAAATTGATCTTGACTATTTTGGTAAGCCTAATATTCCATAATTGTCTTACCGGATATTATCTTTCACAGGAAGTATTTGGAACTAAAAAGTCGAATTACGATGAATTTGTCCTTCTCGGCTTTATTTCCAACTCTAACCTAAGCGTAGGTGGTTCTCGATTGGGTGAGGTTGATCTAGAATCCTTGAGAATTGTAGCAACTCCCAGCTTCAGCCCGATAGCAGGACCGCGAACCACCAATTCTCTCATCACCCTTACCACAACAACAGCAGACGCAACCATCTATTATACAACGGATGGCACAACTCCCAATACAAGTTCAACCCAATATTCTGCCCCCATAGCCAATGTATGGTCACTTGCCGGCAAAAACATACGAGCAATAGCTTTTCGGGAAGGCTATGAAAATAGCGAGGTCGTATCGGGAGTTTATAGTCTTCCTCCTATTAAGACTGGACAATCAGCTTGTTGGAATGCAGTTGGAACTCCCATAGATTGCACAGGAAGCGGGCAAGATGGAGACCTTCAACCAGGTATAGCAAGAGGCTATACCGATAATGGTAACGGAACAGTAACAGACAATGCCACAGGATTAATATGGCAGAAATGCAGTAGAGGACAGAGTGGAGATTTCTGTAGTGGATCCCTAGGGGGTAGTAATTGGGCAACTGCTGTGAATTATTGCACTAGTTTGGATCTTGCCGGGGAGACTTGGAGACTACCCAGTAGGCAAGAACTGGAAACTCTTCCGGATAATAGCTTTGCTGATCCCGCAATCGATTCTAATTTTTTTCCTAATAGTCAGTCCTTTGATGGTTTTTGGACATCGACAACAAATGCTCAAAATACAACTCGTGCATGGCATGTTAATTTTGTTTATGGGGTAGTCAATCACTTACTCAAAACTACCGGAGATCCTTTTAACGCTCGTTGTGTAACAGGTGCAACAAAAGGATATAGCAATCATTTTACAGACAATGAAGATGGAACAATAAGAGACAATACTACTAGTTTAGTTTGGCAGAAATGCACTAGAGGTCAAATTAACGATACAATTTGTTCGGGTACGGCAACGCAAACAGACTGGCAAGCTTCAATTACCTATTGCAATGAATTAAATTTTGCCGGTAGAACCACTTGGCGATTGCCTTCCATAAATGAATTAAAAAGCATCGTGGATACCAATCAATCAACATTACCGGCTATTGATTCAACGGTATTTCCATCCACTGATTCTAATTTAACCAGTGCCTATTGGAGTTCTACTACGAGTTCGAGCCTTCCCCGAGCAATCAATGTGAATTTTGGAACCGGGACAGTTGGGGATGCTGTTAAGAACATAGAAATAAATCGCTACGTCCGCTGTGTATCTTCAGACTGATAAGGCGCCTATGAATTCTCAATCTGCAAAGTATATTATATAGAACGTTCTATATAATATGATCCAATAAATGGATTTTGGTCAATACTTCTCCTCTCTAAAATCCTTATAAAAAGTTTGACAGATATCAATGCCTTCTTAATTACTTATACCATGAATCGAATTTTTGGGAACCTGATTCTATTTTTGTTACTCTTCATCAGCTCTTCCCTTATAGGAACTCCCATACCGGTTCAGGAGGGGGTCAATTCAATGTCGCTCTCCAAGGGAATACGATATTTTGTGAGCTCTGAGCCGATATCCGCTCAAAAACTCAAGGATATTGCTGGTTTTAACCTGAAATCATCCCCTCAAGAAATTTTTTCAATCGGATATTCCAAAAACTATGTTCTTACGCACATCCCTCTTGAATTTTCCGGTAAGGGGGAAGAACTTTTTTATCTGACCTTGGATTTTCCCAGTATAGATCGAATAGAATTCCGGATATTTGATTCTGCCACAGGGCAACCTACCTACCATACTATTACCGGAGACTCCTTCCCATTTGCCCAGAGACCCATAGCCAGTGAGGTATTTGTATTTCCCATCAAGAAACCTGCTGAGGTGACAAATCTTGATATTGTGCTTGTGACTCAATCAACCGGTTCCCACAAACTGCCTTTCCTACTCGAAACCCCGGAAGTTTTCCAAGCAAGAATCTCCGGCAAATATTTTATCTGGGGAATTTTTATCGGGCTCATATTCACATTCTTTTTAGTATCTCTTGTGTTTTTTATATTCACTCGAAACTTAGCAATACTATTTTTTGTTCTTTATACTTTTTCGTTGATTTGGGTTTTTTTATCCGGATTCGGCTTGGGATTTCGATACATATTCCAAGACTACGTAATCCTACAAAATAATTTATTTATAATTATCTCTAGTTCGAGTGTTTGTTTTAAAATTTTCTTTTATATTCATTTCTTAAAGTGTAAATCTTTTTTCCCAAGATATTTTAACTATCTTATCTTTATAGTATTTCTTTTTGTAGTATCTACCATTGGATATTTAATAACCGGTGTCACCGAATTCTATACAATAGTTCTTCTATTAGGTCCTATAACTATATTATCACTTATTATACTTTCAACTCGTTCTTTAAAATACAATCACCATGCAAGATACTTTCTTTTGGCAGAGGTTATATTATTTATTGGTGTTCTGATATCCATGCTAACAATGATAGGAATAATACCACATAACAATATTACCTATCAAATATTTTTATGGACTGTGGGTTTAGAATTATTCATCCTATCCATTGCAATAGGAAGATTAATCTATTCTATTCGTTTGGAAAAAGAAGCTGCTGAAGCTGGCTCATTTGCGAAAGGCATTTTTCTCTCCACTATGAGCCATGAAATACGAACACCTCTCAGTGGAGTTTTGGGGTTTTTAGAATTATTGGAGACTACAGAACTCGATGATACTCAAAAAGAATATGTAAAGATTGCCAGATCATCGGGAAAATCACTTCTTCACCTAATAAATGATATTCTAGATTTTTCCAAGATTGAGGCAGGAAAATTAGAACTTCATCCTGAAAAAGTACCTATCCTAGATCTGGTTCAAGAATCTTGTAAATCAATAATTCCAATGGTGAAGAAAAAAGGTATTTTTCTCGATATAAAAAATGATGATATACCCCATTTTTTCTATGTTGATGTAGAAAGGCTTAAACAAGTTTTGATAAATTTATTGGGAAATGCAGTTAAATTTACAGAGAAAGGTTCCGTTACCCTATCAATAGAATTCAGAGAATTGAAGTTAGATGAAGGGGTTTTTAGCTTTCGTGTAATAGACACAGGAATAGGTATCAAAGCTGATGAAATAAGTAGACTTTTTAAAGTATTTACACAAGCAGAATCCGGAGCTAGACGTAGATATGAAGGAACCGGACTTGGTCTTGCTATAACCGAATCCTTAGTTAAGGGTATGGGTGGTAGTATGAAGGTTGAAAGTAAATATGGAAAAGGAAGTGTTTTTTCCTTTGATATTACAACGAATTTCTGGCGAATTGATGAATCATCAAATGATAGTCACGAGAACATGAAATCCTATATATCCGATGATAGTATTCATAAAAAAGAAGGCATCACACCATCTGCTATTCATAAAATTATTATCGCAGATGATGACACTTCCAATTTATTTATCGCCAAGAAAATGGTAGAAAAAATACTTCCCGGAGTTCAGATATGGGAAGCTAAAAACGGAATAGAGGTATTGAATATTCTAAGAAAAGAATCAATCCAGCTTATACTTATGGATGTTCAGATGCCTGAAATGGATGGATTGGAAGCTACCAAAAAAATTAGAAATAGCCACAATCCGATGATGCAAAATATACCTATTATCGGTCTATCTGCTAATGCATACCAAGAAGAGGTTGATCTTGCATTGTCTTCCGGTATGAATGATTATATCACGAAACCCATCGAAAAAGAAAAATTGAGAAGAATATTGGATTCATACAAATGATTTTTACCAACGATTTTGCGCCATGGATGGTTGGACTTGCTATTTTGCCTCATAGTTTATTTGTGATTATATATCTTATTTTTAAGGAAAAAATCGGTTTTCATGATCGAATTGCTGCGTTTATAGTGTTTATCTTAATGTTAATTCCGGCACGCCAAATTGCCTTTCACTATGCAGATCACGAGAATTTAAATTTATTTGTTCGCATCTATGGATATCATCTCATTACATCACCCTTGTTATACTATTATTGTAAATCTCTTGTGATTCCTTCTTTTCAAATTAAGAAAATAGATTTGCTCCATGCCATGCCATTTTTCTTATTTAGCATGTATTTTATTTTTCTTCAATCAAAAGCAAGTGATGACGGATATCATACTCTTATAATGAATCCGACTAAAGAGCCTACATCCACAGGAAAATTTGTTGGGTTATTAAGTTTTACAATTTTAATTTTATATTCCATTAAAATAATAAAACTTGTTAAATACCACAAATCCAATATCAAAGATTACCTCTCGCAGATTACCGAAAATCAGACTCTGTCTTGGCTTTATTGGATTATTGCAAGTTTTTATGGGACTATTATATTGACTATCACCAGTGGAATATTAACCAGACTTACTAATATGGGATTTTTGAATATGACTATATCACTAGAAATATTCAATACTTTGTTTTGGACTATTTATACATTATTAATATACATATTAAGCTTTTTTTTCATCCGTCAAACTCGGATATTACCGGAAACTTCAGAAACACAAAAAGTCCAAATATCGAACAATGGTTTTGAAGATGAAATTAATGAGACAAAAGATTCGATAAAATACAAAAAATCCGGACTTACTGAAGAATCCAAACTAAACATTCACAAAACCCTAAAAGATATAATGGATAGAAAAAAGCCATATCTAGACGAAGATTTAAATCTGAATAAATTAGCAAAATTACTATATGTTCGATCTAATCATCTTAGCCAAGTAATCAATGAAGTAGAAAATGTAAGTTTCTTCCATTATGTGAATGAGTGGCGGGTCCGTGAGGCTATGAGACTCATCCAAGAAGATATTTCCAATGAAAAAAAACTAATTGAAATAGCTTATGATTCCGGATTTAATTCATTATCATCGTTTAACTTGCATTTCAAGAGAGTTTCAGGATTTACACCAAGAGAATTTAGAAATAAATTATCCAAAGATAGTTCGAGCTTCGGTAATTCTTCAAATTGGTAATTCTATCAACTTCACTCATTAATTTTCGATAGCTGATACTAAGTCATTAAAACTCAAAGGCTTACAAAGATATCTTCCACCCAGACCCAGACTCCGGGCTCTAACTTGATCTTCCTCACTCATTGAACTTGTTAAAATAAAAACATTACTTTTTTCAGATCCTTCTAGCTTTCTAAATTCCTCATAAAACATCCACCCATCCCATATTGGCATATTCAGATCCAGAAATACCACGGGAGGAAATGGTAATTTTTCTTTTAACCTTCTTTCCATTTCATTGTATGCCGATTTTCCGTTTTCAAAAACCGATATTTTTTGAAATTTTCTGGTTTTTTCCAAATATCGTTGCATTAGGAAAATCTGAATTTTGTCATCTTCAATCAAGCACACTTCATTCCAATCACTCATAAGGTAAGACCACCGTAAATTTAGAACCTATTCCTATTACACTATCAACCTCGATACTCCCACCCAGCGCTTCTACTTGAACTTGCGTTAAATACAATCCAAATCCTTTAGAATCCGGAGAATTATGAAATTTTTTATACATTTTGAATAGATCTTTCCCATTCTTATAGAGATCGATACCCGTACCATTATCCTCAATACAAATTTTTATCTTATTTTCCGAAATTTCCGAAGACACTTTCACCCATGAATCTCTTTCGCTAGATCGATATTTAATTCCGTTCCAAATTATATTTTCCAAAATAGAAGATAAATATTTTTCTATAGTTACAATTTTTAAATCATCTTCAATATCAATTTTAATTTCTACTTCATTTTGTTCCGGAGAAAAAATTAAATTTTTAATAGATCTGATTACAAGATTTTTCAAAGAAAAGGAAGATTTACTTAAGTCATTATCAAATTTTATTTCCAATACAGCATTCAGATCTCGAATAGTTTCCTCTAAGTTTTCTGATGCGGACTGGATCATGCGAATGGATTGATTTTGAAATAATTCAGGATCTGTATCTTTCAACATCATAATGATTCCGATCATATTAGCGGTATGAATTCTCAGATTATGGGATACTATTTGAGTAAAATTTCTTATATTATTATCTAAATGTTGTTCTGACTTTAAGAGATGTTCGATTCGGTTCTTTGCCAAATTCAATTCAGTTATATCAATTGCCGTTGCCGCAAGATACTCTGGCTTTCCATAGTCATCATGGATGAGCAAACCGGTCATAAGCATGGGAAATTCTTTTCCGGATTTATGGGTATGCCATATTTCCAGAGATTCAAACTGTCCCTCTTCCATTAAATTTCTTAATTGCATTCCAACAATCCTCATCTGTTTTTCATTATGAAATATAGACAAGTTTTTCCCCAAGAGTTCGTATTGTTCGTATCCATGAATTTGAGCAAAAAATTTATTGATGTAAACAATATTACCATTTAAATCTGTTATAGCTTTTCCATACAAAGCATTGTCTGCTATATATTTGAATCGATTCAGGTCAGCTTCCGATTCATATCGATTCAATAAATTCACCAATATCTTGGCATAAAAAGAAAGTAATATTTTTTCGTTTTCACTAATCCGATGGTAGTCTCTTACCCAATCGAATCCTACAAAACCTATGCAATTATTTCCTTGCATCATCGGTTGAAGCAATATACTTTTAATTCCTTGAGCTTTGAGTTTGCTTTTAAATTCATCTTCGGGTAATTCATCAAGATTGTATATGGAAATGATTTCATTTTTTTTGTGCTTCACAACCCAATCAGATATAGGGTCAAGAGGTGTATATTGATTATTCATTATCTCCGGTTCAATCCTCTCATTGCACCATTCATATGTATTAGTGCAAAAGTTTTCTTCCCAATGGTAATCGAAGACATAGACTCTATCCGCATCTACAATTTCACCTAAGAACTTTAACGAGTCGTTTATAGCTAAATCAATTTCTTTATAGGGGATATTTATGTATTTCGAACTGATTTCCAAAAGGGTAGACTGAAATATGGTGATTTCTTGAAAATCCTGAACTCGATTTTTCATTTGAATCTTCATTTCACCTAACGAATTTGTTAGATTCTCTGCCTCCAATATATCGAAACGAGGCAATTCTGAATTGTAATTTCCTAATCGAATTTCATTGGCAGTATTTGCAACTTCGTGGCACACAACTACAAGCTTCCTTGTGAATCTTCGACTGATTATCCATGTAGATCCAAAAATCACAACTCCAAACAATGAAGCGATTATAATTGCTCTATATACCAATCTGTCCAAGTCTTCCAGATGAATACTGGCTCCAATAATATAGATTCGTGCCAAGTCATCCAGGCTGGAGATGAGAACCATTCTTCCTTCTCCCCATTCATTTTGGAAACTTATATAGACAGGTTGGTTTAGATTCTCTAAGGATAAACGGAAGGCATTTGGATCTTTATGTATTTCGAAAAAGCCTGCGTATGATGAATTCGGGTCATCGAAATCGGAGCGAGTGGCAGATGTAAATAAAATATTATCATTCTTCTCGACGACTGACCATAAATATTGCAAGCCGAGTTGACGACATAAATTTCCATTTCGATCCAAGAAATTTTCGTATTCTATTTGGCTGATAGATTTTTCATCTTTAAGTCGATTGTGATAATCCTTACCTGAAATTTCTTGATAGAATGTGGCTGATGCAAGTAATTTCTCGTCAGCTGAATTTAAAATATTTTTCCTCTCGAAGAAGGCAAAACTTATAGCGACTAGCAAAGAAATGAATAAACTAATCAAAACTAGAGCCCTAGACAAGATCATTTTTATGGATTTGGAATCTTTTTTTTTCAATTGTGATCTTGCCCTATTATTTATTAATTAGAGATCTATATCATTAGAGACGAAAAATTCTAGCCAAATAAATCTTTTTTTTTAGAATAATTCAATATTTTTCTGCAACAAATTATCCCTAAAATTACAAATGATATTAAATAGCATAGCTTTAACTGAAATCTCTACCCAATTTCAATATTGACGAATCATTGCATTGCAATTGACTGTATTTATGGCATTTGTCCCAAATAATAATCCAAAATCGGAAGATCTCATATCATTTTTTTCACAATTGGAGAAATTCGCAAACCATCCGGAAACTATTGCACTATTAAGTGAAACTGAACGAGTGCAACTTTTCCGTTGGACAGGACAGATTTCACGCCCGGATAGGGACTCTATTCGAAAAAGAAATCGAAAGATTCGAAAGTTACACGAAGATCAGATTCGCAATAAAGAAAAACAAATAAGACAAGCTACCGGAATCAGAGAGGCAAGAACCAAAGATGTATTCACAGCTCCGGATCGAATTGCGATTGGATCAGATACCCAAACGAATCAATCAAATCCCACCAATGAAAGCAATTCTTCCAAGTCACACTGGAATATCGAAACAGCTCCTGAACTTCACTCACCTAGAAATTGCTATGTTTGCAAAACACCATTCAAAAAGATGCATTTCTTTTACGACTCAATGTGTCCTAAGTGTGCTGAATTCAATTATGATAAGCGTTTTCAAACCTCTGATCTACGAGGACAAGTTGTATTAATTACAGGAAGTCGACTTAAGATCGGATACCAATCCGCCCTGATGCTCCTCCGTGCAGGCGCAACTGTAATCGCTACGACTCGCTTTCCGGTGGATTCTGCTTTGAGATTTGCCCAAGAAAAAGATTTTGAAGATTGGTCACAGAATCTACAAGTCTTTGGATTGGATCTACGTCATACTCCCAGCGTAGAGATATTTTGTAATTTTCTAAATTCTCATTTGGACAGATTGGATCACATTATCAATAATGCGGCACAGACAGTAAGAAGACCCCCCGGTTTTTATGCTCATTTGATGCAAAATGAATCTACCACACTCACCGATTTTCCGGATGCAATTCGAAAATTGTTTCAATTGTACGAACAATGCCATTCCGATATTCGACAACGATTTCCGAATCTTTCCTTCGAACAAAATGAACCACAAAACAGTGAACTGAGTTTACCTATCTCTTGGCAGAACCGTAAACCGGCAATGGGGATCCTATCTTCGGCACAGCTATCGCAGATTCCATTTTCCCAAGATGATGAATTGGAAATACGTGAAGCATTCCCTATGGGGAAATTAGACGCGGATCTGCAACAGGTAGATCTTCGTAAAACAAATAGTTGGCGAATGAAACTGGGAGAAGTTCCCACATCAGAAATGCTAGAAGTTCAGTTGGTAAATATCATCGCACCTTTTGTAATTTGCAACAGACTGCTTCCCCTCATTAAACAAGAACGAACTGACCAAAAGCACATTGTCAATGTATCCGCAATGGAAGGGAAGTTTCACAGGTTCAAGAAAGAAGAAAGGCACCCTCATACAAACATGGCGAAAGCCGCATTAAATATGTTAACTCATACATCCGCCGGAGAATTGAAAGACCATGGAATTTTCATGAATTCTGTGGACACAGGTTGGGTCACAGACGAAGACCCCATAGAGCTTGC
>JAFIGA010000038.1 GCA_020831715.1 Leptospira sp.
CCAAGCCGATTCCAACTCGAACTCACATACCAATAAGAGCGGTCTTTTTGGGATGTGTTTCCACATATTCGTCTACATGATCCACCAATTCCTTGGCACGAATCGATGCTTCTCCACCCACTAATTTCGCCATTTCACGAATATCATTGACATTTTCCAGATATTTCTCTCGTGCCTTTTCTGTAAGTTCTTTTGCCTTGGTTTTGTAATTCTTGATTTCATCTTCTAATGTAGCTGTTGTATTTTCCATAATTTGCCCCTTTTTCTATTTGTTTTTTAATGTATAAAGCAACGATTTAAAGAATCGTTACTCTATTCCGGTATTATAATGTTATCGTAATTATCCGTAAATCTATATCCGATTCCCCAGATAGTTTCTATCCACTCCGGTTGCGCGGAATTCTTTTCCAATTTGGATCGAATTCTCTTAATATGACTGTCGATCATTCTCTCGAATCCATCCCATTCCACGCCCCAAACGGATTCCAAAATCATCTCTCTGCTAAAGACCTTTCCGGGAGATCCGGCTAACAGTTGCAGGATGTCAAATTCCTTTCTGGAAATATTGATAATATTATCGTTCAGAGTGACTCTTCTTCGAATAGGATCAATTTTTAAAGCACCCCGTATGATTTCCCCACCGGATCCAATATTGGGTTTGATACCAATTTTCTTATCCCATCGTCGAAAGAACACATCCACTCGAGTCTTTAACTCTCGTATAGAAAATGGTTTGGTGATATAATCATCAGCTCCCAATTCCAGCCCCATAATCCGATCGATTTCTTCGGTTCTTGCGGACAAGATGAAAATGGGAGTGGATTCATCGGTCTTTCGAATGCTTCGACATACGTCCATTCCATCAATATCCGGTAAGCTAAGATCCAAAATGATCATGTCCGGATTGCTGGATTTATAGGTTTTCAGTCCATCTTCGCCATTGGATTGAATCACTGTTGTATAATGAGCAGAGTCAAGGGACTTGCGAATCAAGTTCCCGATATCCGGATCGTCTTCGATGACCAAAATATTTTTCATAAAAATTCCTTGTATTTTACAAAATATCGAAAAAACCTATAATAGCAAGTAAAAAACTATGTTGAAAACCAAACCCAAAACTTGGGCGACTCTCATTCTTCGGGGAGAGGAGCTTTCTCCTGATATTTTAACCAAAACATTGGAAATCACACCCGATTTCATGGTTCCTCCGAGTACAAAAAATCTGCAGGAGAAAAATTCCAAGCCACATTGGCAGGTAAACTCTCTCCTATCACCAGACTCAGATTTGGAAGAACATATTTTTGAAATTTTAAAGAAACTTGTTAATAAGAGAAAGCAATTTCGAGAAATTACCAAGGACTGTGAATGCACACTCTATGCCTCGGTAGAATTTGCCGGGATGGAAATAGACGGAATTGTTTTAAAGCCTAGGACTTTGCTTCTTTTAGGAGACTTGGGTGTGAACCTGGAATTTCTACCTTGGTTAAATGAGAACTAGCTTGGTTTTTATTTCTTATTAAACCGTCTTTTTGTAGGAAAATATTTTCATGAAGAGAAAATCGATTGATAAAATGGTAGAGCGAAGGCGAAATTCCCAAGAGAATCAAGACTCGTTTTTTTTCTCTAAGATCCATAGCAAGGTTCAGAATCCGATTGAGAAAGCTCATCGGAATATAATCCACAGTGTAGAGATCCAATTTAATATGACTTCGAGTTTGGTAGTATAGCATGGCGAAAACGGAAGCCGCCTCTGATTCCACAGCCTCTGTAACTTCCCGAAAAATGCAGACAAGCTCAACCGCATTGCCCACTTCTCGGAACCGGAAATATTTCAACCTAGGTCTTGCCACAATCCCATTGTATAACAAAGAGTCCAAAAGTCAAATATGAATTTACTTAGTTTAGAAACACAGAAATTAAGATCCAAGTATCTAACAACCATTCGAAGATTCTTTGAAAAGCATGAGTTCTTGGAAATGGATACCCCTATTATGAAAAAGATTGTAGGAATGGAACCCTATCTGGACCCATTTTTAGTGCATTCTCCTTCCCATAAAGAATCCGGTTATCTCATCACAAGCCCTGAGTATTCCTTGAAGATGCTACTAGCTTCCGGAATGGAGAAAATCTATGAGATTGCACACACCTTTAGATCCGGAGAAGAGGGCAGCCCCATACACAGTCCTGAGTTTTTGATGTTGGAGTTCTATGCCGTTGACTGGGATGAGTTTCAAATGATGGATTGGATTGAGGAATTGCTAAGTTATCTGAACAAATATTTTCACAATTTCAATTTTAATAAAAAAAATGTAGTTAGGCGGTCAAATGCCGAAATCTTCCTCTCATACACAGGAAGATCTTGGAAGAGAGATGATCTAATTTTGACCTTGAAAGAGAATCGAATAACCTACCAAGAAAATGATAGGTATGAAGATCTCTATTTTTTGGTATTTTTGAATCTTATAGAACCCAAGCTTCCACCGGGAATTCTCTTCTTGTATGATTACCCCCCGGAGTGCAGTGCTCTCGCAAAAGTAGAAAAAGGAGTGGCAAGAAGATTTGAAATCTACTGGGATGGAGTTGAGCTTGCCAATGCCTTTTTTGAACTAACAGACTCTACCGAGCAGAGAAAGCGGTTCCGAGAAGAACAGGAACTTAGAAAATCCCTAGGAAAAGAAGTGTTCCCCATTGATGAAGATTTCCTTGGCTGTATGGAGATAGGAATTCCCGAGTGCACCGGAGTTTCCATAGGGCTAGATCGACTTCTCATGAAAATATTGGGCAAGACTTCGCTTCGAGAAACCAGCCCTTATACCTGAACTCTGTTCTTTTTTTCTTGCGCGAAAAAGGGTTTTTAAAGAGTCTAAAATTGACTGAATATTTAATCATTGATTTTCTAGGTTCAATCAAATCTAACACAAATCGATTGATTCCAAGAATTTAGCTTTTTTTAATTCATGGAGATAGAATGAAATTATTTCGCTTTTTTATTGATCGACCGCTTTTTGTTAGAGTGGCACTATTGGGTATTCTCCTTCTCTCTTTACTCTCCATTCGAAAAATGCAACGAGATAGCTTCCCACAAGTGGATCTGGGAACTATGGTGATTACAACCAAATATTTGGGGGCATCTCCCAAAGATGTGGAAGAAAATGTTACACGATTGTTGGAAGATGAACTAAAAGGTGTAACGGGAATTAAAACATTCAAATCCACTTCCATGGAAAATGTGTCTGCTGTGGTTGTGGAGATCGATATTGACTATCCCGATCAAGCGGAGGTAAAAGATGAGATCCGCAGAGCAGTCGAACGAGTAACGGATCTACCACCTGAGGTGGAAGAGCGACCCACAATTCGAGATTTAAAGGCAACAGAATTCCCTGTGTTGAGTGTGGGAGTCTCGGGTGATGGAGCGGACTATGCGACCATTCGTGATGTGGCAAAATTGGTAGAAAAAGAAATCAAGAGAATCCCAGGGGTCTCTCAAGTTGATAGATACGCCTATCGTGATAAAGAATTCATTATCTACACTGATCCGGCAAAACTAAAACAAAACTATATTGGAATTGCCGAGGTACTCTCTGCAATATCAGCACGTAATATTCGAGCGACCAGTGGAAATTTGGAATCGGGATTGACCCAGAGAAATATTCTAACCATAGCTGAATTGGATACCAAAGAAGATATTCTCGAAACCATCATTCGATCTGAGTTTGGTGGGGGAACCATTCGAGTGAAAGATGTCGCCACTGTTGAAAACGGATTCGAAGATGAACTTTTGCGAACTTATTTCAATGGAAAAGAAGGAATTACCCTTACAGTAAAAAAATCATCCAATGAAGATTTGGTTCGGTTGGTTGATAGAATCAAGGAATATGTGGCGAAGAAAAAGGGGAAGGTTCCGGAGGGTGTTGAGATTTCCGTTGTATCGGATTCTTCCCGCGTGGTAAGAAATCGTATCAATGTGGTGCTCTCCAATGCGTTCTTTGGATTTTTCTTGGTGATTGGAGTTATGATCTTTTTTATTGATCTTAGATCTTCTCTATTGATTGCTCTTAGTATTCCATTCTCATTTTTAATAACTTCCATTATCATGGATTATACGGGACAGAGTATCAATGCTGTTTCTTTGGTCGCTATGATTACAGCTCTGGGTATGATTGTTGACCAATCAGTGGTTGTAACAGAGAATTCTCTCTACTATGTGGCAAGGGGAGGAGATCGAGTCAAAAACATTCTCAAGGGTACAATGGAAGTTGTTCCACCTGTTTTTGCCAGTGTATGTACCACAGTGTTTGCATTCATTCCCATGTTCGCTGTAACAGGAACCTTAGGTAAATTCATCCAAACCATTCCTATTGTTGTGATAGCATCTTTGGTAGGATCACTTTTGTATTCATGGTTTTTTCTTCCATCTCTAGTGCAAGAATTCGGAAAGGCAGTCAATCACAAAGATGATAATTTTCGAAATCGCATCGAAAGAAGATTATCATCAGGCTATTTTCATCTTTTGAAAAAGATTTTGAAGAGAAGATATGTGAGTCTATTGGTTTTATTTCTATTATTGCTTTTTACCTTCAAAGTAATAGCGCCTTTGGTAAAACTAAATTTATTCCCATCTGCAGGAGCAGACAATTTTGCCATACGAATTGAACTCCCTGATTATTATAATTTCAATGCTTCCGAAAAAGTGGTGAAACAAATTGATGAAATTGTTCAATCCATTCCTAAAGATGAACTCTTCTATTCAACAGCTAAACTGGGAACCAAGGAGGCAAACAGACTCGCCGTT
>JAFIGA010000046.1 GCA_020831715.1 Leptospira sp.
CAACAATGACCAACTACGACATATTCTTCATTCGCCAATGATTTATCTTGGTCTCTCGGTACTGTGATCAATGGGTGCTTGGAGCCATAGAGGGATGGTCTCGTATTGGCATCCATTCCTGTGTCCAATTTTAAAAAAGTAAACCCTTTAGATCCTGTATCTATCTTATCATCCACAGTTGTAATGATTGCTCCTGTGTTGGCAACATAATAGGTTCCGGGTTCGATTTCGAGTTGCAACTTACGCCCATGCTTCTCGGCGAATTCTTCGAATAATTTCTTGACCGGCTCACCAATAATTTGCAAGTCTGTGCTTTTCTCATCATT
Source organism: Leptospira sp. (assembly GCA_020831715.1). Taxonomy (GTDB): domain Bacteria; phylum Spirochaetota; class Leptospiria; order Leptospirales; family Leptospiraceae. The sequence continues at coordinate 327 of JAFIGA010000046.1, forward strand.
CATACGCCCCACTTTATATCCACCACCCAAGTTTACAACCTTGCATGTCTTGAATATTTCAGCATATTCCAATGTATAGTGAGCGACTGCCTTCCAAACTTCAGGATCCGATCCGGACCCGATGTGAGTGTGGACTTTTCCAACAGTGAGGTTGTATTTTTCCACAATCCGTTTTACTTCCTCGATCTTTTCATGCCAGATACCAAAAGATGAGGTAACACCCCCAACATCGGTTTTCTTTGTATGTCCACTACCCAGCCCCGGATTGAAGCGGATCGAAAGTTCCGTGCCCGGAAAATCCTTACCGTAATTCTCCAATTGCTTGAGAGAACAGGCATTAAAATACACTCCCCTATCAATGATGGACTTGAGATTCTTGGGTTCTTGTTGGCTTGTGAGCATGATTTCTTCGGGTTTGAACCCCGCATGAATAGCACGTTCCACTTCGAATTCCGAGGACGCATCTATATGGATACCTTTTGCCCTCATGATTTTTAGTATATTACCGTTGGGATTTGCCTTCATGGCGTAGCGAACTCGAATTCCAAAGGCATTCGGGAATTTCAAGGCTTCATCGCAACGAGCTTCCAATTCCTTCTGGGAATATACAAATACAGGAGTTCCGAACTCCTTTCCGATACGTCTTACCAATTCCGGTGTGAGAAATTTTAGTTTTTCTATTGCTTGCATAATCGTTATAAAAACTAATAGAGTATATGAGTCATATTTTGAAAGGGAAATTCTGATCTATGTCGGGAAAAATCACTCATATAGAATCACTCAATCAAGTAATCAAACATTTGGAGCATGGGAATTCCACCCAAAGAGCCATTGCATCCCTGCTTACAAGGAAAGAAATCCGAAACTATGCCTGTCTAGGTGCAGTAGCACCTGATATTTTTTATTTCTACCATGTCCTAAGACCAAAAAAAACGCGAAAGGCTAGCATTTGGGGCGACCGTTCCCACCATGAAAATGTGGCAGAATTGGTTTTTTCGTTTTTGGATCGCACTGCCGAAACGGAAGACTCCAATTTTCGTGACAAAATCTTAGCTTTCACTTTGGGCTACATTTGCCACTGCGTTGTGGATGTAATCACACACCCTTATATATTCTACATCTCCGGGGATTACTATAACATGGATCCCAAGATTGCCTACAACGCACAAGTAAACCATATGAGAGTGGAATATGCTCTTGACTCCTTTCTCATTCACTACCGCTGGGGGATGACTCCCAAGGAATATGACTTCACTCAATATATTGATGTTAAATCAACAAGATCAAGAAATGGCAAGCGAATGGATTCCATGCTTTGGAAGTTTTGGGTGGATAGTTTGTCCGAGGTATTTCCCGAAGAATTCAAGAAAGACTATATTGGAAGTCACCATAAAATTGAAAGAGGTGACATATTAAATGAGTCCTATCTGGGATTTTTTACTATGGCAAAAGTTGTGGATTCTCGTAGTAGTTTTGTCAGGGGATTCTTGAAATTTGTGGATAAGGTTACTTTCCACAAAGCTAACTCGACGGCACTTCTTCTTCCCCTAAAGGAAAACATCGATCCAAGAATCATGAATGACGAAAAAACAGTATGGAGTTACCCATCACTTCCCGATAAAAAATCAAATGAATCTTTCATTGAATTATTAAACCATGCTGTAAGTCTGTCCAAAGATATATTGACAATAGCCTATGAATATGCCGAAAAACCTTCTCTCAAGGAGAAGACGAATTTGCTGGAAAAATATTCCGGATACAACTTGGATACAGGTCTCAAAGAAGGAATCAATAGCATGAAGGAATTTGCACCACTTTAGTTATGAAAAAAGAACCCATCGGACTCCTTAGTAAATATTTTATTGTTCACTTCCGAGATAAAGTTTTAAACAATCTTGGAAATAGAAGCATCGGGACTTTAATTTTTGTTCTGGGATTACTTATATTCTTTAATATACTTTTTGTTATGGCAAGTCCATTGGACTTTAAAAAATTGGATCAGACCATTGTCTACGAAGAGCCATCCACTGTTTATGGCATCAATCGCAAAGGTGAATACGAAGCAATAGCTGAGTTCACTCGTTTTTCCAGAGTTTTAATCGATATAGCCGACCTTCCACCGGAAGATCCTCCCCTCTCCTCTGACAGTCGCAACAAAGTAATCCAATGCTTTGTTTCTTCCGAGGATAATGAATTCTACAATCATAGAGGTGTGGATCCCAGAAGTATAGCCAGAGCTTTTTTTGTAAATATTCTTGCCGGCCGCATTAAAGAAGGAGCGTCCACAATAACCCAACAGGTTGCACGCTTAAAGTTCCTCAATCAAGAAAGAACTCTTGTGAGAAAAGCAAGAGAAGCTTGGATTGCCATTCTTTTGGAAACTGTTCATTCCAAAGACAAAATCATGGAAAGCTATCTCAATGAAATACCATTGGGTCATGGAACCATTGGAGTGGGAGCCGCCGCCAGATTCTATTTTCGAAAAGAAGTAAAAGATCTTTCATGGGGAGAAGCGGCTTTACTCTCCAGCCTAACAACGCGTCCTTCCAAATTCAGTCCTATTGTAAATCCTGTGGACTCATTGTTCAAAGTTCGAGTTGTATTTAGGAGATTGGTTGAAAACGGTCGTATGGACGTTGCTACTGCAGAAAAGGAATACGCAGACTTTTTGGAATACTACCAAAACCTAAACCGTTCTCCCAATGCGTCGGCATTTTCCGATCGTTTAAATCGCTTTCCCTACGTAACAGAATATATTCGAAGAAAGTTGGTAAGCAGTCTTGGTTCGGCTAAACTCTACAGTGGAGGTCTAAAGATCTATTCCACAATCAATATCCACCACCAAGAAGAAGCGGAAAAAGCACTCTACACAACTCTAAAGAATCAAACGGTAGAATCCAATCAGCGAGCTTTTCGTAACGTGGACGCATTTGATGAAAATTTTGGAGAAGCCTACGAACTCATTTCACTTTTGTCGGAAACAAATGATTTCAAATTCAAAATCTCCCGTCAGAGCAGAAAATTCAGATCTCATTTTCAGGAAGAAATTCGTGATGAATTCGCTTTATTGAACTTCCTAACCGGACATGACAACCTTGGCAATACCATCGAACAGAATTACGTCCTTCAAGAAAAAGAGGATCACCTTCTTCCCGTTGAAGGATCACTCATTGCGATGAGACCGGACACAGGTCACATAACAGCTATTGTAGGAGGTTCCGGATTTCAATCCGACAACCAACAAATTAGACCATTCCAAGCCTATAGACAACCGGGATCATCATTTAAGCCGGTATTGTTTGGCGCAATAATGGACTATTATGCGAACAATCCTGATCCGGAGAAAAATATTACTGCAGCTTCCATCTTTTTGGATTCTCCGTTGAATTATCTTCTCGAAGATGGAGATGAATGGACTCCCGAAAATTATAGCAATGAATATTCAGGTTTCATTATGCTCAGAGAAGCTCTGGAACTTTCCAAGAACTCGGTTGCAGTTCGTGTAATTGAGCAAGTGGGTCTTTCCAATATTCTCCCGGGCATCCAAGAACTCATTCAAGTAAAAAGAGACCTTCCACCTAACTACAGCATTTCATTGGGAAGTTTTGAACTCACACCTTTTGAACTTACCAAGATCTATGCGACATTTGCCTCCGGAGGAAAATCTGTTCAACCTATATCCATATTATTTATAGAAGATACCAACTCCAATATGGTAAAAGACTTTCGAAAAGATTACAAAGAAGAAGACAGAAAACAATTGGTCTCACCGGAGACTGCTTATATCATAACCTCAATGATGGAAGGTGTTATCAATAAAGGTACAGGAAAAGGTGCAAAAGCATACGGATTGAACAGACCTGCTGCAGGTAAGACAGGAACCACGAATAACTTTAGAGATGCATGGTTTGTGGGATACACACCGGAACTGGTTGCCTCTGTTTGGGTGGGCTATGATACAGGGACCATTTCATTGGGTCGTGGAATGACTGGGGGGAGGATTTCCGCTCCTACTTGGGGACGTTTTGTCCATAATGCATTGTTATATGAACCAAGAAAGTCTTTCTCTAATGAGAATCTTAAATTAGTTAAGAGGAGTATCTGTAAGAGCTGTGGTAAACTTCCCGGATCATATTGCAGAGAGACCAGAGAAGAGTATTTTCATCTGTCAACAGTACCAACTGAAGCCTGTGATGACCCACGGGGGCTCATCAATGAACTTCCTGTGACTCCTGCTGTGGCACCTCCCAAGAAAACAGTGCCCACTCCGGTAAAAAAGCCCAAGAAGAATCTCTTTCAAGGTGATGATGACATTTCATTTTAACTTTTTTTGAGCAAAATGTAGATAAAACCCAAGCTTTTGGAAAATTTTCTTGTCAAGATAGCTCATAATTTTCCTAATCTAATTATAACCTAAATGAAGGCATAATACTCTCTATGGCACAAGGCAAAGATTCAATCAATAGTGTAATTGGACAAGGATCCATATTCGAAGGAAAATTTTACATCGCGGGTTCTCTGAAAATCGACGGAAAATTCGAAGGTGATATAAAAACCGATGAAGCCCTCTATATTGGGGAAACCGGTAAAGTTAAAACTAATATTTCTGCAAAAGAAGTCAATGTATCCGGAACTTTAATCGGAAACATCAAGGCTGAAAACGAGGTAAGACTCGAAGAGACAGGACGTATGCTGGGTGACATCCAGACTCCTTACTTAGAATTATCCAAGGGTGTGGTTGCCAAGGGTAACATCACTATTACCGGTGGGCAGAAAAAAGATGTGAAGAAGATTGTTGAAGAATCATTCGGAGGACCAAGACCCTTAGAAGGAAAAGAATAAGAATCGATTCTAGAAATTCTGGAATACGTCCGATAATATTAAAGGGAATAGGGAATGCTCATAACTAAAAGAGAACAATCGAATAGCTTAGGTAAGGAAATCTTCAAATTGAAGAATTTTCGCCTCGTTCGAATCAGTTTTCTGGATTATCACTATTTCTTTGCCAACCAAAAGAAAATTATCCAAGGTCAGATCAGTTTCCGAACCAGTCAATTCAAGCTCATTCCACTCTTTCTAACCTCTTTCACGATTACATTTTTCTTAGGTTTCGGAATGGAAACTACCGGGATTCGCATTGATGCATCCCAAGCCAATTTAGAAACAGATGCAATTGAAGAAGTAGTCACCGAAACCAACGAAGAAGAAGATAGAAAGGCTAAACTCGGTGACGACAAATTTTTAGATGATACCGAAGAACAGAAATGGGCAATACTTCGTGCAGAAGAATTGGAAATGGTCGATTCTGAAAAAAAGAAGAAGCTAACTGTTACTGCCTATCGCGTGAAATCCAACGAAACTCTCTCAGAGATTGCTTCAAGATTCAAGGTAAGCATTGATTCTATAGCAGGATCATCAGCAATCAACCCGGAAGATCCCATACGTCCGGGACAAGTTCTTCAGATTCCCAACAAACAAGGCTTACTTTACAAATTCAAGAAAGGTGATACTCTGGCAAAGGTTGCTGATTTTTACAAAGTAAAAATTGAATCAGTACTTGCTGAAAATGGAAATCTAGACTACGACTTTATTCGAGTTGGACAGAAATTGTTTCTACCAGGTGCTGTAATTCCCGAACCTAAACCAAAATGGGTATCTCCTGCACAATCAAGACTCATCACATCCGGATACGGATGGAGAACCTTCCCTAAAAAGAAATACCACAAGGCTCTCGACTTCCGAGCAAACTATGAACCTGTTAAAGCCGCCAGAAAGGGACAGGTCATCTTTGCGGGTTGGATGGGAGGCTATGGGAACATGGTTGTGATCCAACACGACAATGAGTATAAAACATTGTATGCTCATAACTCCAAGTTATTTGTGAAAAAAGGATCCTATGTTCAGGCGGGACAGAATATTGCCAGATCCGGATGCACGGGGTATTGCTTCGGTCCTCATATACATTTTGAACTCATTCACAAAGGCAAGAATATCAATCCGACCAAAGTGATAAAAGGTCTTAGCTACAAGTAGCCAAGACTCTTAAGTCAATTCTATCAAAAGTAGCCCGTCGCCCGCAGGGATCAGTGTTTCTTCGAATTTTCTCTCTTTCACATACTTCCAAAATTCCGTCAGTGCTAAGTCCGAAGTCTTGTTGGGGTCAGGATTCATTAGTCTTCCATGCCACAATACATTGTCGAAAAGGAGATATTGCTTAGAGAATTTTCTTTCATTGATTAACTTCCATTTCTCTTCAAATATTTGAATCAGATCCGGATAAGTGATCTTATCGGAATCTATAAAAATAAAATCATAATCCAAGGGATTTAGGCTACCATTTTGCAGTTGTTCGACGATATGACCCGGCTGGAATTTTACAGAATGCTTCTCTTTATAGGGTGATACTTCCCAAAATTCCTGAATGATAGGAAATATTTCCCTGTTTCGATCCACAGTGGTTATAGAAACCGGGGTTTGAATTTTCGATACCATCCAGTGGAGAGAATAGCCGGCTCCGGTTCCCAATTCCAAAATCGATTTGGGTTGCAACCAATCTATGAGTTTTGCCAAGAGAGAGCCCGATGATGGACTTAGTATGGGAATGGTGTTTTCTTCGGCAAATTTTTCAATCTCAAGAAAAAACGGATGTGGTCTGGAAATTAAATTTTGATTGATGTATTCTTCCAAGCCGGGAAGAAATATAGATCCGGTCTTTTTCATCTTCTTCATTGTTTTTTGGAAGGTATAAAAATATGAATTTTCTCCATCAACTCTTTGGGGACTTTATCACGAATGAATTCCCTAATTTCTTTGTAGCGATATCTTTGTGAGAAATGGATGAGAACCAGTTTTTCATTTTGAAAGTATTTGGCATTTTGGATGATCTCGTCAAGATGAATATGTCCCCACTCTCTTGCTCGTTCCACATTTCTCTTATTATCCAAATAGGTGCATTCGAGAAATAGAATTTTGGATTTCTGAACTGCCTCATTCTCCAATACATATTCAATTTTCGTATCGCCCGAAAAACTAAATACAGGTGTCTTGATGGTAGTTTCAATTTCTATTCCTGAATCTTTTTTTTCTTTTAGTTCTGGTCCTTTTAAACCCATAAATTCGGGCTTTAGCTTGCTTCTAGTTTCCAAAACCGTATAACCCTGGCTCACAACTCGGTGAAATGTCGGCAATGGCATTACAGAGTATTGCTTATTCAATACATACTCCTCGCCTATTTTTGCCGGTATGAGATTGTATTTATACTCGTATTCTTCCAATTCGGAATAGAGCTTAAATAACCTATCAACCTTTTCATGAATGGCAACAGGAAGATATATATTTGGCTTGGGCAATCCTTTCAGAGATCTCTGAGAAACATAATAAGGAGTGCCGGCAAAATGATCTGAGTGAGAGTGAGTGAGAAAGAGATTTTGATACTGAACTTGATCAGGATTGGAATTGCCCATATCAAACATCGCATTCAACGCCGGCCATATAATCGAAGTTCGAATCCCTCCCTCCGAGTAGCCCTTTAGTTCAATTCCTTTGTGTTCGAATTCATTCAATATCATTCTAAAACATTGTCCTCTGCTTCCACTAATCTTACATTTTTGTTGAGCTTCTTCAGAGACTGGGACAGCTCTTTGGGACCTGCAATAGTAATTCGTAGATTTTTGGGTTGGAAATAAGTATTACCAACGCGCTTTAAATCTTTCAACTGAACAGATTGTATACTTTTTCTGTATTTTTGAAGGTAATCTTTAGGCATATTGTGATCATCAAAACGAATCTGATTGCTAAGAATCGTATTTTGGTTTTCAAATAGGAAAACAAACTGATTGATGATTGCATTCTTGGCTCTCGTCAACTCATCTTCTCTAATTTTATCCACAGTCTTGTAGTCCAAAAGCTCTTCCATGAGTGATACTACTTCCGGAACCGACTCATTCTTGGTTAAACTATACGCCAAAAACAATCCATGTGTATCCAAAAACTGAATATGACTGGTTGTAGAATAGGCAAGTCCTCGGTTGTTTCGAATCTCTGTCATGAAATAAGAATTGAACCCTCCCCCGCCCAAGATATAATTCAGTAGTTGAATAGCGAAAAAGTCGGGATGATTGTGTGGCGGCATAGCACCCGTAAAAATCACCATGGACTGATTGGTTTCTTTGTTTACCAACAAAACATCCGGTTTGGTTTCGCGAAATTTTTTACTCCAAGGAGAAAAATCAATGTCGGAATAAGGAAGATTTTTATAAACTTGAAAGTCTGCGATGATGTCGGAGATTTCCTTCTGCAATTCAGGAAGGGACTTGGCTCCTGTAACAGTGGCATTCACTTTCCCGGAACCCATGATTCTTTTGTGGAGATTTTTTAAATCTTGCATGCCGACTTTTTCCAGAGAAGCGATACTTTCGGTTCTACTTCTAAGATGTCCTGCATAGGAACGCTCTTTAGCCTTGCGCATGCCTAGACTTGCTACGGAATCATTTCTTCTAAGTAACTTTTCTCTAAGTTGTCCCTTGGTAATATTTAGATTTTTTTCCGTAAGGATTGGATCTTGTAGCCACTCCTTTAATAGAGTGAGGATTTCTTTTTCATCCTTTTGCATATAAGAGATAGAAAGAATACTCTTTTCGTAATCGGACTTCCATTGTAACTTCGCACCTAAATAATCCAATCTACGAATAAACTCTGAGTCTTTTAAACTCTTGGTTCCCCCCAACTTCCATGCACCAAATAACAATGATGATACTTCCGGAGCGATATCGGGGAATTCACCCGCATAAAAATGCAATTCAATGTTGGTAAGAGGGAAAAAAGATTCTCCCATACTCAAGAACTCACCTCGATCCAAAAGTTTGTCTCTACGAATGAAAGGGATAGAAATCTCAATGGGCTCCACGTTAACGTCTGCGACGAACTTTCCCATTGGTCTTTTGCTTTCTTCCGATTGCGAGATCAAGTTGCTATTCAAAATTACAAAAACTGCTAAGAAAGTGAAATATTTAAAGGATATAGTTTTAGTCATCATAATTACTTACCTTCTCCGGTAGCTTTGGAATTTTGTTTTCGGGAATCCTTTAAGTAGGCAACTGTAACCTTTTCCGGAAGTAGATAGGTGTTGATTACTCGGGAAAGATCACCGGATGTTACGGAATTTAACTGATCATAGACTCGAAATAAATTCTTCCAATCCCCTGTGAGAAGTTCATAATATCCCAAAGAATCCGCAACGGATGAATTTTTATCCATATAACGAAAAAAATCAGCCATTGCATCATTTTTTACCATTTGGATCTCGTCGTCTCGAACTCCATTTTTGGCAATGTCTTGTAATTCATCCCAGATGATCTTTTCTATCTGAGAAACATCGGCATCTTGATTGTTCTGAATTGCCAAAGAAAAAAGATTTGTATATCTTTCTCCGGGAGAACCATTGTAGGCACGAATCCCCGAACAAAGATTACTTTCCAATACCAATTTTTTATACAAACGAGAAGAGGCTCCCTTGGCAAGTATACCTTCCAATACGTCAAACACTGAGTTGTCGGGGTGCGGCACAGAAGGTTTTCTCCAACCCATATAAATCATCTCACCTGAAGGGAAAAATACTTCGACCTGCTTTCTTCCCGGAGATTGTATCTCGGAAATCTTGGTTTCTCCTCGCTTGGGACCTTGTGGAATATCACCGAAATACTTTCGGACGATTTGTTCTGTTTTAGCAAAATCTTGCTTCCCCACAATAGTGATCACAAGATTGCCGGGATGATAGTATTTCTTGAAAAATTCTTTGGTTTCGAATACATCCAAAAATGGTATCACCGATGGATACCCAATGATGGGCCTTCGATAAGGATGAGCTTCGAATGCTGTGGCAAGAAATCTCTCTCGCAGCAATCCGGAGCCGGAATTCTCAGTTCTCATCCTTCTCTCTTCAATCACCACATCTCTTTCGGTATAGTATTCTCGAAGAACGGGATTTTTCAACCTATCACTTTCCATCTTCGCCCAGATTTCCAAGCGATTGGATGGTAGTTGAATTTGGTAATTGGTTACATCCTGGGATGTGTATGCGTTGAAACCAACTTGACCACTCTGCTCATAGATGTATGAGTCTTCGTTTTTTATGATGAAACGGTCTTGAAGTTCTTGAAGATTTTTCAATCTACGAGAAAAGGTTGTTATTTCTTCTTCCAAGTCTTTAGGAACGGCCATCCCTTTTTCAAGAAGATGGCGCTTTTGCAATCTCAACTTATCGAGTCGAGATCCCCAAATTTCTATCTGAATCTGATATTTTTCTTCTAGAGCGAAATCACTGGTTCCCACATTCGGGGTACCCTTGAAAAGCATATGTTCCAATAAATGTGCAGTTCCCGCGATCTCATCGGTCTCATCCACAGCCCCAACCAAAAACTTAGAGTATATCGCCAAGGTAGGAGATTCGGGACGATCAACCAGGATGAGTCTGAGACCATTTTCCAATGTGACAATTTTCGTCTTGGACTCAAGTTTCTGAGCAATTTCCCTAAAGACTTGTTCTGACGAAATTGTAAAAGAAATAAAAAATATTGGTATAAAAAAAAGAAATTTAATTGTTCTCACATTTCGATTTTTCAAGGGAGGGAGGGTTTGTCTTGCAGTAATTTCTTGGAGGATTTTCACTTGCCAAACCAAGCCTAAATAGGATATTTAATTTGTGCGTACTCACCGGCAATTTTCTAGGCTCATATTTTTTCTTGGCTGTATTGCCCTTGTTTCATTTGTTTTTCAATGCTATTGGATCCGACCATCAGATCCGAATTTTCGAGTAAAACCTTTAGCGAATGAAGAATTCACCGGTTTTATCTCCAGAGATTTTTTTCAACTCGTTGTTAAAGTTGATGCTTCCGCGAAAGAAATTCCTATTTTGGATAAGCGGCTGGACTGCAAACGTCGCTCCATCCCTCTTCGAAACCGAGCTACAATTCCTTTACTTGTTCAAGAAGTAAAAGATGCAGAAAATGATCGGTTTCGCGGTATAAATCGAATTCGATATTCTTATCCACGACTGGGTTCAGCGGGGGATACAGCAAGCTCGGGAGGATTTGACCCATCGGGTGCGAATACTCCGATTGCAACACCGTTATTCCCTCCTGCTCAGCAACCCTCACCTTTAGCGCCGGGTACTGCGGGAGCGGCAGGTCAAGCTCCCAATCAAATGCAAGGACAACAAGGACAGGCAAACCAACAGAATCGGCAAGGTGGAGATGGATCGGGAGAAGAAAATGATGGTTCCCAATCCTTATTTGAATTCAAACCCAAACATGGGAATCTTCTCTTTGATAAAGAAATGGAATACCTCCAAGGGGAATTTTCTTGGTTTTTGGATTCCTATACACTCTACAAAGAAGATTATTCGGATCCAAAGGAATGTGTTTTTATTTACAGAGTTGCCAAGAAAGGATTGTATGAAAGAATTGAGAAAACAAATCTTTCTGTGAAATGGGAAGATTATGAATGAGGTAACTATGAATTCCAAGCTATATTTCGTTATTGCAATCACTATCACATTTTCCTTGCTACAGTATTGTGCAAGTACTGAGCCGGGTAAAAAGACAGTTCTAGAGGAATCCAAGACAACCGACACCAAAACCGCCAACAAATTCGAAAGTCTTCCTCAGGGATTTATCAATTCCGGAACTTTCCAAGTAGTTGTTTCATCACTGAAACAAGATGCAAGTCAAGCCGAATCGGAAGCGACAAGTGTTGCACAAAAGAAATCTTTTCAGATGCTCCAATCTTACCCTAAGAAACCACTCACTCCCAAAGGTAGAACCGAGCTAAAGTCCATTTCAGAATCAGGTAAGATCACACAAAAAGGCGCTGTTGGAGGGAAGAGATATTTTGTTTATCAGATTTCCAGAACCGGATTGAAAGTTCTGGTTGAGAGCAAACTCCCTTAATCGATTAGTTGCTCCCTTAGCCACTAGCTACCCTTTGCCATCAAGAATTTTTCCATGAACTCGGTGATGTCTTGGATGTTTCGATTGATCATCTTTCTCATCTCCGGTGGAATGTTCTGTGATTTAATAACTCTGTAGTAGTTGAGTGCATTTTTCAACATTTTCCTTCTGGCGAATTCCTGAGCCTTCATTAGCATGGGCTTATATTTATAATATGAGTATTCCATGATAGAGTAATTCTTGGAGAGACGGTAGCCATGGGGAATTTTGGAGAAGTCGTATGTGAGCGTAAGAAAGGGTGCGTCGTCTACTTCGGGAGGTTTTAATTCCAACACTCCGTGTAAGATTTTTTCAGGCTCTTGTTCCTCTTCCACTTCTTCATCGGGTGTTTCTATCTCCCCCAATTGATCGTCCAAGTCACCATCTACAATTTCTATATCAGGAGCATCTTGGTCTTCCAGATCCTCAAGTTGATCTTCCAAGTCTCCCGAAACGGGAGGTTTGAGTACAGGACCGTCCGCACCCATCTCACGTCTCATTTCCTCTGCATCGGGAAGATTGATATTCGGAAGGTCTCCAGCAGAGCCCGGAGACTCAGAAGAAGGCTCAGGCGGGGCAAAATCCAAAGAAGGAAGCTCTATCTTTGGTGGCTCGATCGGAGGGAGATCCAATTTGTGAGGATCGTCGCCTTTTAAAGATATATCTTGTGGATCGGGAAGCTCGAGTTCTTTTTTAGAATCAGAATCTCTTTTGAAATCTACTGCAGGAGGAAGCTCGCCTTCAGATAATTCATCCGGGCTTGCTTCTCCATAATCCAAACGCGAAGTCTCACCGAATGGGAGTCCAATTTCGGCAAGCTCTACATTTTCCGGAGTTAGTTTAAATATTTTATCATCGGGAGATATTGCCTCCGGTTCCGGCAATCCGATTTCGGGAAGTTCCCACGGAGGATAGAAGGGTTGCAGTTGATCCGAGAGTGGAGGTGTGTCGCTTAAGCCATCCTGAAATGCCTTTTTTTCTTCTGCCTTCTTCTTTAGATATTCCTCTCTTTCTTTAAAAAGGTCAACCTTCCTTCTATCTTCACCGGATCTTCGATCCTTTCTATCAAGATTCGTTCTACGATCTTTTTTCTGTCTACGATCCTTTCCTGATCTTCTATCTGTTAGAGGGAGGTCTTTGAACTTATCCCATTCTCGATTGAAGAAGGTATCGGGTGGAAGATTTTCATAATCCAATCCTGTTTCCTGTTCTTCATGTGGTAGAGGAGGAACTTCTGACTGTTGAGGAATATTTTGATTAGGTGGAAAAAAAGCCGGAGGTTGAGTTTGAATATTTTGTGGTTGTTGCGGTGATACCGGTGGAGTTGGAGGTGGCTGAAATTTTGCGTCAAACGGTTGTCCGGGAGCACTGATAACTTGATAGACGATAGGTGCCGGAAAATAATCGGGAGGAAGCTTCCTCCCATAATCCGGTGGTGGTGGTTGCCCTACAGGTGGTAGTGCTCCGGATTTTTGCGGCTGTGGGGGTTGGTAGGGTTGCCCGCCTGGTTGTTGCGGTGGAGGATAGAATCCCTTGCTCATTGCCTCAGCCAAGGCCTCTGCTATTTCTCGTATAGCTTCCGCTAAATCTCTTAAAGGAATTGGTGCTCCTGATTTAAGCTCTTCCAGTTTTTCGCGAAAAGGCTCCGAGAGCTCTTCCTTTTCTGCATTATAGAGATCTTCTAATTTTTCTTTTTTCTTAAGGTGACTCTTTAAATCATCAATGTTTTGTTGGATCTTGTCTTTGATCTCAGGATCAGAGATTCTTCCTTCCGTTCTTTTGTAAATTTCTAGAGCTTCGTTTACCTTTTCTTTATCTACTAAATTTTCTGCATTGATGAGAGGTCTTCTGTGGTGAGAAAATTTGGAATTTTTACTAATGATATCATCAGCTGTATAAGTTACAGATGGGCTTCCAATAGGTTCAAAATCGTTTCGTTCATTTGCCCCGCCACCATCATCATCACTTCCACCATAATCGCCCAACGGAAGATTTTCCGGCTCATCGAAATTATTTTTTTTTCTATTTTGAGCCTCTCCCCCCCTACTTCCGGGAGAACTACTTCCGGATTCGGTTGCTCCCTCACCGGAGGGGCTACCTGCTCCACCACCAATGGATTTTTGGGAACCTCGAGATTCTCGTGGACCGGGGAGTGGTCTATCGGACTCTACATCCGTATAGCTTCGCCCGGAAGAATTGTCACGATCTTTTGATGGATCGAATTCTCCTCTATCTTTGGGCTCTTTGAGAACAGAGTACAAACCAGCTCCCGCTCCGGAAAGCCCCAGAAGTAATAAAAGTGCAGTCAGCATGGTTTTATACTATTATCATCGAGTTTAAAATACATAAAACTTGATCTATTCCCGGTAAATATTCCTTGACAAGAGAAAACAATCCATAAACTATGAGAAATTATGAAGGCAGTTGCTAAGAAAAATATGAGTTTCGGTTCCAGTCCAGATAATCCAGATGGACTTCAATTGCGTATTACGTTCGATGAAGATACAAAGACCGCCTATGGTGACTATACTTGTCCGGATATATACCAGGGGCAACCCGATAATATCCATCCTGGAATTTTATCCACTATTTTGGATGAAATCATGATGAGTATAAACGAAGCAATGAATTTCGAAACTACCACCGGAGAACTCACAGTGCGTTTTCTCCAACCGGCAATGGTCAATGAGCCCCTTCACTTGAGGGGTTGGTTCGTGAAAAAGAACAAAAAAGTGATCGAAAACAGAGCGGAAATTGAAAACGAAATCGGCAAAATTGTTGCCCGTGGAAAAGGAAAATATATAGAAGCTGAGGACTAATAAAAAATAATGGTCATTATGCCGATGTGGTGGAATTGGTAGACGCAGTGGATTCAAAATCCTCCGAGGGCAACCTCATGCCGGTTCGATTCCGGCCATCGGTAGTATTCCCCAACCCAGTCTAAATCTGGAGATCATTCTCTCCGGGTGTTAGAAACCTTGCTTTTTATAAAGCCCTTTCGCTTTTTCTGTGGGCAGAACTACTACTTCTCGATTCTCCAAAGAATTCAATATACCTTCCACAACCAATTTAGGCTCTTCAAAATTCTTTTGCAAGATCTGAATTAGCTTTAAAAACCCTTCCTTATCTCCAACAGCATTTTGCGGTAAAGACGTAAGAACACCGGCAGGACAACTCACAGAAATCTTAACTTTCGTTCCCACGCATTCCATGGCAAGTGAACGGGCAAGTCCCACCAAACCAAATTTAGCTGATGAATAAACCGCCATATTTTTAATCGCAGGCATAAGACCTGCAATTGCAGACACTATATGATAATCACCCATTCCTTTTGCCAAAAAATAACCCAGCACTGCTCTACTGATAATAGCCGGTGCCACCAAATCCACTTGGTAAATATGTTCAATGTCATGTATATTCATCTGGGCAAATGATCCGTAATACGCCGATCCTGCCGCAAAAATTACTAAATCCGGTTCCACTTTTTGCAATATGTCTGAAATATTTTGATCCAGCTCAGATATTTTATCTTCCAAATCCAATTTAAATAAATTTTCTTCAGCAACGAAAGATTCTTCCGGTTGCATCCTTCTATAAGTTCCGAATACTTCCGCAGAATTTTTGCTCAATTGAATAGCGAACTCTTTTCCGATTCCGCCATTGATTCCGATAATAAGAATTTTCTTTCCTTGCCAATCCATACACCACTCCCTAATTTGAAACTAGTGGTTAGACTTCCAAAATGATCTTTTACGAAGGGATAAATTATTATTTTTTGAATGCTAATGAAGACTCTACTTTAAGAGTGGAATCCGATCCATTACCCTTCTATAGTTTTCCAATCAAAAAAATAGAAAGACTACCTTCTCTGTATTCCGAACCTTCCCTCATTCCTCGATTCAATTATAATGTTAGATGGAATCGACGTAATTTTTCTTCCAAAGAAATTACAGAACCCACACCACCAAGTCACAAAACTTGGAAATTTATTCAAGGGGGGCGTTTTCATAAGCAACTGCATCTTCAGAGGCAACCAAGAAATCAGATGGTTTCAGCACGCTACTTATCTCTCAGAGATATTGTAAATCCCGAATACTCGGAAGAGGATATCCTAAGAGAAATTGAAAAACTCTATTTCAAACCAAAAGAAAAATCAACCTTATTCCGTTTGGTGAAAATTCTCTATGCAGGTAAACCATCCGAAGAAAGAGAAATCGTATCTAGCCTATTCAGTCATGAAAAAGATTTTGCCCTATTCCTAAGAGACCAAATTTTTAAAATCGAGATACTTCCTCTCATTCATGGAATCTTTTTGCAAGACATCCTTTCCAAGATGGATGAACGAATCATCAAGCATGGGCTTTCCAATTTGTCACCACCCGTTATAGAAGTAATCAAAAGATCTGTCTCCAAAAATAAATTTTCGAGTATTCTCGATTCCCCTTCTCTCGAACCAAAAGAAGGTGAGAGCCTAACAGAAATCATAGAAAGTCTGTTGTTTCGTAGATTCTCAAGAAAAATTTACTACGAAGAAGGAAGCTATACGGCTTATAGAATTCCCACATCCGAAGATCCGGAGAGAAAAACCATCCAGTCCCTAATCGACTCGAATAAATTTCAATTCGCAACCTCACAAGAAGGAATGGATTTTTTGGGAGCATCGCAAACAAAATTATTCTTTCTAATTAAGGATTGGGTTTCGATTGTACGCTTTGATATAGTATTGAATCCTAGAGAATGGGAGTCTTATGAATACTACAGGCTCCCACCCCAAATCATTCTGGAAATTCCCTTCTATCCCCAAGCTAGATCCCTAAGCGGTGGAATTATTTTCAGAAATAAAGAACTACTGGAATTTTACTTTTCCAACTGGGGATTTTTTTGAGCGAAGCGAAGCGAAGAGAAGCGAAGAGAAGAGAAGAATAGAAGATAAGAAAGAAGAAAAAGAAAATTTCTCGCAGAGGCGCAGAGATCACTGAGGGCGGTGGTTGATTTGGTTATTGATTCTGTTAAAGGAGCGAATTGAAAAATTGATTTAACTCTTTTCTTGTCCCCTACATCCCTAAAATCCTCTTCATCCCCTGAAGTCTTTTCTTAATTTTTATTTAGTTAATTTTGTTTAAAATGGCTTTTTTGAATATTTCATTAGCCACTGGATTGGGATGTCCGTCGTTTTCCAGCCAGAGAATTTTGTTTTTGTTAGCTTCGTATTCTTTGGTAAGGTCAATAACGGTAAAGCCGCGGTCCAGAAACATTTGATGAACGAATTGAAAGTATTCTGTCTCCAATACTGGGTGATCCAAAATTGGATTCCAATCCGGTGCCAAAATTATGATTGGTTCGATGTTTTTATCCTTAGCCAAATCCCTGATTTTTTCTATGGCAAGAATTGTAGGATGATCGATTTCAGGGGCAATGTATTTTTCAGCAATATATTCCTTGTAATCATTTGCATCTCTTGCCAATTTGTAGCTTTCCATTTCGGCTCGTAAGACATTCATCCAAGCTGAGATTTTTCCCAATTGAAAAATCCATCTGCCTCGCCCAATAGATTCTTGTTCATCATCTAAAAAATCTGACCGGGAGAATACCCACACTAAATAGTCAGGTTTTTTTTCATCCACTTCGAGATTGGATAATTCAGAGAGATTGTAATCTAATATTCTGTAGATGGCAACAGCACCCAAGGAATCAGATGCCAAGTTTCTTACTTGAAATCCGGATTCAGATAATCGATAGGGAAGAGAATCTTCATCATTGATTCCAAATCCCATGGTAAGAGAATCACCTATCGCCCATATAACAGGAGCGTCTTTAGATACCGAATATTTACCGGAGTCGGAAACAGTTCTCTCTCCTCGAGCATTGGTGGTCAATTGAAAGCAATAGCCTAAAGGATGGCAGAGTTCTTGATTCACATTGGGACAGAGTCGTATTGCCGAAACCCGCGAGTCGTAGCAATGGGCTTGTTTTTCTTGAATTTTATAACGCCAATGGGCTGGAATAAAGGGTAAGGCAACTGTTCTCAGTGCAATCTCCGATACCAAGAAGATTGCACTAAAAATAAGAAAAGAGTAAATTAATTTCAAAAAGTAAAATTAAAATTCAACGGTAGGCGGTGCCGAGATTTCTGCTTCATTTTCCACTGAGAAATTAGGTTTTGCCGAATAACCAAACATTTTCGCTGTAAGGACGGCAGGAAACTGACGAATTGTAGTGTTGTATTCCTGAACAGCTTTGATGTATCTATTTCTTGCCACGGTGATGCGATTCTCGGTTCCTTCCAACTGAGCTTGCAAGTCACCGAACCTTTTGTCCGCTTTTAGGTCCGGGTAATTCTCGGTTACCATCATCAAACGAGAAAGCATACCGCTCAATTCACCCTGTGCCTTTTGGAATTTGGCGAATGCTTCCGGGTTCTCCAAAAGTTCCGGTGTCATCTGAATGGATCCCATTCTAGAGCGCGCATCAGCAACTCCTTGCAGTACTTCCTTTTCATGAGAAGCATATCCCTTCACAACATTGACCAAACTAGGAATCAGATCAGCTCTTCTTTTGTATTGGTTGATTACTTCGGACCAGGAAGCAGTAACCTGCTCGTCAAGAGCCTGGATTTTATTGTATCCGCAGTTGCCAAAGAGACCCAAAGCCAAGATTAATACAGAGATAAATTGAAATTTTTTCATATATCTATTCTCCTGAATAAAGTTATTTCCATCAAGAATTTTTCTGATTTAATATATAGACTGCCGCCATGGCAAATCCACCACCCACCAATGTAGAAATCATGGGAATCTCTCCCAAGAATATCCAGCTACCAAATAAAGCTGTTACAGGAACCAAGAAAATAAAAGAACTCGCTGTCCTCGACCCAAGTCTGGTAGATGCGAAAAAGTATACAGTGGTTCCGAAAGTTGTAGATACGATGGCAAGATAGAAAATCTGAAACCAAAAGTTCCAACCCAGAGACCAGACAGATAGTATCCCCTTATCCCAAGCAAAAGCAAGGTCGAACACGGTTCCGATTGCATACACATAGAATCCATAAACAACAGGAGATATCTTCTCCCCTGTCTTGTGACTGTTCATACTCAGCAGTGCCCAAGTGAATGAGGCTAGAAGGAAAAAAAGATTCCCGGATACAAGCAAGTGATCCCAGCTTATTTTCCATACTTGGAGAATGACCATCCCGCCAAAAAATCCAAGAACCAGACCCAAAACTTCTCGCTTGGAGAAAAACTTTTTAGCAAGAATATTCACAATGAGATAGGTAAATATTGGATTTAAAGTAGTAACCAAAACTCCACCGGAACCGGCAAGCCCTGTCTCCAAACCCATTAGAAAAAATTGATTGTAGATGGTATACAATACTCCACCGAGAGTTACTTCGAAAATAACCCTTTTGCCGGGCAGAGAGAAACTCTTTCCCATGATAAGAACAACCGGAATCAAGGAAATTGCTGTCGCTAAAAAACGCCAAAATATAATAACCGACTGATCCGCCATACCGGCAACTGCCTTGCCGGAGGGCCACGCGAATCCCCAAGTTATCATTGCGATTATGAGTAATGCATAGAAACGAAAACTTGGGTTTGGATTCATGAAATGTGGAGATTACAAAACAGAAAGAGCTTTATCGTAGTTAGGCTCATTCACAATGTCATCCACCAATTCTGCATGCAATACTTTGTTGTTTTCATCCAATACAACAACAGAACGTGCATGAAGCCCTGCCATTGGACCGTCGATGAGAGCAACTCCGTAGTCCTTGGCGAATGTATCGCTTCTAAAATCGGAAAGCGTCTCGACATTGGATATTCCCTCTGCTCCACAAAATCTCTTATGGGCAAATGGTAAATCCGCTGAGATACAGAGTACCACAGTGTTCGGAAGGGAACTTGCTTTTTCATTGAACTTTCGAACGGAAGTTGCACACACAGATGTATCTATGCTTGGAAAAATATTTAAAATCTTTTTCTTACCTGCAAAACTATCCAAGCTAATGTCACTTAAATCAGGTTTTGTAAGTTTAAAATCGGGAGCCGAAGATCCAACCTTGGGAAGATCACCGGACGTATTTATAGGATTGCCTTTTAATTTTGTTGCTGCCATGTGTATTAGACAATTGGTGTAATTGTTTGGGTTTATTTATTGCTATGTTGGATATTATTTTGTAGGAGTTGGCAGTGCCACGGGGAATTGAACCCCGGTTGCAAGGATGAAAACCTTGTGTCCTAACCACTAGACGATGGCACCAGATATTTACAATGTTTTGACTGACTCTTTAGGGGTCAATCAAATTTAAAGAAAAAAATTGAGTCGTCAGGGATTCGAACCCTGGACACTCACCTTAAAAGGGAGATGCTCTAACAGCTGAGCTAACGACTCGTGTTTTTTTCGT